>JALYLU010000157.1 GCA_030774075.1 Actinomycetota bacterium
GATCGGCACAGCGTTCGACGCGTGCGTAACCGCCGGTGCCGCAACGGTGGTAATCGCGCCGTACTTCCTTTGGCCGGGCAATCATTGGGATCGCGATATCCCGGCGCTCGTCGCCGAAGCCGCTGATCACCATCTCGATGTCCGTTATCTCGTCACCGCCCCCCTCGGTCCGCACCCGCTGCTGATGGACATCATCGACGATCGCATCCGCTCCTGCGTCACCCACGCGCTCGGTGGCGGACCGGAATGCGAGATGTGCGCCGGGTCGTCTCGGTGTGGGTTGTTGTGACTGATGTCGTGATCGTTGGAGCGGGTCTCGCCGGCTTGGTGTGTGCGCAGGATCTGACCCGTGCTGGCGTCGGATGTCAGGTGCTCGAGGCATCCGACGGCGTCGGCGGCCGCGTGCGGACCGACAACGTAAATGGATTCCTGCTTGATCGAGGCTTTCAGATCGTGCTCACGGCGTACCCGCAAATACAGCAACGTCTCGACCTCGACGCGCTCGACCTCAGGTATTTCGAGCCAGGAGCGATGGTGCGCGTGCGCGGCGGATTCCATCGGGTGAGTGACCCGATACGGCGGCCGCTGCAGATGCTGGAGACGATCGGCGCCCCGATCGGGGGCGATAAGGCGCGCCTTGCACGACTCGTCTTCGATGTGCGCACGCATTCAGTGCGCGAGCTACTTCGCCGCCCTGACACCACCACCATCGATCGGCTGGTCAGTGCCGGGTTCTCCGACCGGATGATCGAGTCGTTCTGGCGGCCCCTGTTCGCAGGCATCCAGTTAGATCCGCAACTCGAGGTGTCGAGCCGGCGTTTTGACACGATTCTGCGCATGCTCGCAATCGGAGCTACGGGCGTTCCCCGACACGGGATCGGAGCCGTCCCTGCGCAGCTGGCTTGGACCCTCCCCGAGGGCGCGGTGCGACTCGGCGCCCGGGTCGTGCACGTTACTGGTTCGGGCGTCACGCTCGACCACGGCGAGCACCTCCCCGCGCGGGCAGTCGTCGTGGCCACCGAAGGCACTGCGGCGCACCGATTGCTCGGCGACCGCGTGCCCGACCCGGGATCGCGTGCCGCCGCTTGTTGTTGGTACTCGGTCCCGCGCCCGCCGATCCCAGGACCAGTGCTCGTCCTCAATGGGGAAGCGACCGGCCCGGTTATGAATCTCGCGGTCATGAGTGAGGTCGCCCCGTCATACGCGCCGCAAGGCCGCTCCCTGGTCGCCGCAGCAGTGCCTGGAATCGATGCGCTCGACTCGACGATCACCCAACGGGCGCGCGAGCAACTGGCTCGCTGGTTCGGTTTGACAACCCGCGAATGGGAACACCTCCGCACCGACGTCATCACCCACGGCCAACCATGCCAGCGACCGCCACTCGATCCGAAACGACGGGTCGTGCTCGGCGATGGCGTGTTCGTGTGCGGCGACCATCGCGATACCGCATCGATCCAGGGTGCGATGTTCAGCGGCGAACGCGCCGCCACCGCCGTCCTGTGCCATCTGCGCGGCCCTCGCTCTCGCGAGCCTGTCCAGCGCACGGCGGCAGGTCGCGCGAGACACAACCTAGGCTCGGCCCGTGAAGGACTGCGGAGGCGATGGCGATGAGTAGCGCATCCGACCATCCAGCCAGAGATGATGAGCGTGTAGCGATGCTGGCTGCGCTCGTGAACGGCGACGTCCCCCTCGCGTATCGACTTGCGGTCGAGCTCCTTGACTACGGAGTGCCGTTCGATGAGATCGTCATGGATGTGCTCAGCCCGGTCCAGACCGAGTTGGGCCGTCGTTGGGCCACAGGCGATCTCAGCATCGCGGACGAGCACGCAGCGAGCGCTGCGGTCGAGGATCTGCTGGTGAGACTCGGCGCCACTGCCGAAAGCGCTCATGGTGCGGCGGTCGTGGTCGCGTGTCCCGAACGCGATGTACATGCGCTGGGTGGTCGGGTGGTCGCGAGCTCGCTCGCGCTCGAGGGGTTCCGAGTGTTGTTTCTTGGCGCGTCGGTTCCCGCGGCCCATCTTGGCGACTTTCTGGATCTGCACCAGCCGTTCGCGCTCGCCCTGAGCTGTTCGATGCCGACCGCTCTGGTCGGAGCAGCCCATTCGGTCGCGGTGGCGCACGATCTGGGGATCCCCGTTGTGGGCGGAGGTCGCGCACTCCGGGCGGCAGATCGAGCAGCTCAGCTCGGTTTCGACGCGCTCGCGCATGTTCCCAGCGACGCCATTCGGATCCTGCGCTCATGGGAAGTGTCCTCGCCGGGCGCGCTGGCTGTCGCGCCGGGCCCGATCGCCGAACATGCAGCGTTCGCCCAACGGAGCTTCGGCCTCGTCGGGGCCGCGCTCGCAGCGACGGCCAAGGACGACAACACAATGCCGGTGCTCGGTGACGAGCTGCAGCGGTTGTTACAGGTCCTCGAAAGTTCGCTCCTGGTGGAGGAACCGGTTTTGACCGCGGAGCACGTGCAGTGGCTGCGCGAAACGGGCCCGGCGCACGGGTTCGAGCTCGCGCACATCGACGCGGCGCTCGTGGCGCTCGCCGACGCGATGAACGGCGATCTTCAGCGCGCCGGCGCCGCATTGAGAGCGGCGCTCAACTGAAAGTCGGCGTAGACGTACGCTCGCTCGTTACGGGCCTCGGAGGTCTTGGTCGGCGAGCACGGCGCGGAGCCTCGACAGGCCGCTGCGGATGCGGCCCTTGATCGTGCCTTCGGGCTCGTCGAGCATTTCCGCGACCGTGCGGTAGCTGTGCCCGCCGAAGTACGCGAGCTCGACTGCTCGTCGCTCGCCGTCAGGAAGCTGCCCGAGAGCGTCGCGCAGGGCGCCGGCGACGGTCTGCGCGACGACCGCGGCCTCCACTCCAGACTCTGAAGAGGTCGTCTTGTGAGCGTCGCGCTGTTCGCGCGCTTTGCGCGCACTATCGGATCGCATCACATCGAGTGCACGCCCGTGCGTGATCGCGAGGAGGAACGCTCGTAACGATCCGCGTTGGGTGTCGAAACGCTCGGACCGTTCCCACAGCCGCAAGAACACCTCTTGGGAGATCTCCTCGGCCCGTCCGCTGTCGCCGACGAGGCGGCGGGCGAACGCGAGCACCGGACCCCGGTGACGTCGGACGACCTCGGCCATCGCGGCGTCATCGCGGCGGGTGATCGCGGCGACGAGCTCGTGGTCATCGACCTCTCCGAGATCTTCTCTCGCCACAGCTCCACCCGGCCCGGTCGCGAAGGAACCAAGCTACGCCGGTCACCGAACTCAGCCGCGATCCCTCGGGCAGGTCTGGGCTAGCGATCCGACGATTCCACGACCGGCGGCGCGAGTAAGGCCTGTCGTTCGATACGGCGGACGAGGGGCCGGAAGATGAACCGATGGAACGGGGCGACCGCGTACCAATATGCGCGTCCGAGCAGGCCGCGCGGCCGGAACAGGGCCCGCTGAACGAAGACCGTTCCCGCATGCTCGGGCTCAGGGGTGATCGTCCACTCGAGCCACGCGTTGCCGGGGAGGAGCATCTCGGCACGCAGTCGCAGCAGACGCTGAGGTTCGAGGGCTTCGACCCGCCAGAAGTCGACGACGTCACCTACACGTAGCTCGGTCGGATGGCGACGACCGCGCCGCAAGCCGACCCCGCCGACCATGCGGTCCATCCAGCCGCGCACGGCCCAAAGCCAGTTGCCGACGAGCCATCCCCGGTCGCCACCTAACGCGCACACTTGCTCGTAGAGGGCGGCACGCGCGGCTTGGGTGTGGAGGCTCTGCGTGTCCGTGAAGATGGTCGCGCCGGCCCAGTCGGGATCGGCGGGCATGGGGTCGGCCGGTGTGCGGCCGTAGAGCTCGGCGTCGGTCCAGCGGGTAGAGACCTCGACATCTCCGACTCGGCGTAACGCAAGTTCGATGGCCTCGCGACACGCGATCGGATCGTGCGGAACCACCCGGTCGATCGCGTGGTCGTGGACGACGACTTCGTTTACGAGACTGTCGATCAGCGGTCGTGCGAGATCGGCCGGGATCGGCGTGACCAGACCGACCCACAGTGAAGACAAGCGCGGACTCAACACGGGGACCGGGACGATCACCCGTCGGCGGAGACCGGCGACGTGCGCGTAGATGTCCATCATCTCGTGGTAGGTCACGACGTCCGCGCCACCGATCTCGAACACCTTCCCGTACGCGTCGGCCTTGCCCAGCACTCCTATGAGGTACGCGAGCACGTCGCGTACCGCAATCGGCTGTACCCGCGTCTCGACCCAGCGTGGGGTCGTCATGACCGGCAGGACTTCGACGAGATGGCGCAACATCTCGAAACTCGCGCTTCCCGAACCGATGACGACCGCGGCGCGTAACTCCGTCAACGGCACCGGCCCAGCGGCAAGCACACGACCCACCTCATGACGGCTCGCGAGATGTGATGAGAGCCGGCCGCCCGCGTCGTCACCCAAACCGCCCAGGTACACGATCTGTTCGACATGCGCCGCGGCGGCCGCATCGCGAAAGTTCTCTGCAGCAGTCCGGTCACGGGTCTGCCAGTCGGGCTGTGAACCGATCGAGTGCACCAAGTAGTAGGCCGCGTCGATGTCGCGAAACGCGGCGCCGAGCGACTTCGGGTCGAGCACGTCGCCCGTCACGACCTCCACCTGCGCACGCCAGGACTCTGCGTCAAGCTTCCCCGGGGTGCGGGCCAAGCACCGCACCTGATGATGGGCCGCGACCAGCTCGGCGACCAGCCGCCGACCGATATAGCCCGTCGCCCCCGCAACCAGCACGCGACGCCGGCGGTTCACTCGAGGCCCGCACGTCGACGCAACGAGGACACGAACCGTTCGGGCTCGGCGAGGGTGAGCGTGATCCCGTGATGGCAAAGCGAGCCGACCGGCACGAGGCCGGGCACCGGCTCGCGCAAGAGCACGCAGACACCGCCGTTGGTTGTCGTGCCGAACGTGAGTCCACGGTCGACGAACGATCCGCGCGGCCCGATCGCCGTGAACCAGCGGTAAGGCCCGGTCCGGCACACCTCGCGCATGTTCGTGATCGCGGTCTGACAGGTCCACGGCCCAAACCGCGCCACCAAGCGTTCGGGCGTGAGCGTCACGTGCGCGGTACCCGGCGTGACGCCAATCATCGCGAGCATCGGACGGAAACGAGGCTCGAACGCGAACTCGAACTGCTCGACCTCGGGCGATCGGCTCCCGGCAGCGATGTCGTGCGCATCGCCAACCGCGAGTACCGCAAGGAGTTCGCGACCGGCGCGTTCAGTCGCGGGACCGGTCGTGCGCCAACGAACCTCTCCGTCCGCATCGACGAGCAGTACCGTTACCGTGTCGGTGCTGTCGATCGCGAGCGCGTCCGTCACACGCCGAACATCGGTGTACACGGTGAGGGTGCGACGACGCGCCTCTTGCTCGCGTACTGCCTGAGCCATACCACCGTCGATGAACCGACGGGCCGGCGACCAGCGCGTCGCAAGCACAGGCACCTCGTAACACCGGAACCCCGGATGCGTTTTCGAGATCGTGTCGAACCACGAGATCCACGAGTCGACCATCGACTGTTGCTCGCGCCTGAACGCCACGACAACCAGATTCGACGAACCTGCGAAGGCATCGGGAGGCGTGAGCGCCCGCCCTTCAAGGTCGCGCGCCGCGAGGCGCGGAAACCGCAACATCGCGGGTGACCTGGCGCTCGGACCGATCATTGGGTTCGCTGGCCTCTCCGAATCCGTCGCAATGCAGTGGATTCCCTTCGGGTCCGCCGTGACGTGATCACCGAACGCAGACGCGCTCACCGGTCCGGCTCGGGTCGAAGCAGCCCTGCATCATCTGATGAAGGTTCGTCACGTCCGGACGATTCCTCGTCAAACACCCCTCTTACGGAACCGGCACCAGAAGTGGACGGCTCATCCACGAACAACGAACCCGCGAGATCGGGTCATCCACCTTCGTGTCGGCTCCGTAGGCCTCTCGAACTCCACATCGGGAGCCCATCACGAAGAACGAGGCGACGCTGTGGACGTTGGTGTCGCGGAAGGCGTTCCGCAGATCGGACCGATCGAAGCGTCGATCTGTCGTCACGTAGTCGGGTCAAGCAAGCCGTTCGTGGTCGATGATGCTCGTGCTCGCCTCGCCGTCGCGTCTGCACAATCCGCCGCGGACGAGCAGCGATTGGCCGCCGAGGCCGAACTCAAATCAGCTACAGCGCGGCCGGCTAGCGACGCGTCTCAATCGGAGCGTTGTTCTCGCGCAGCAAGTCTTCGAAGCGCTCCGCGACCAACCAGCATCCCGAACGCGGCATCTAGATGCTGGGAACGCACCCGATCGTCGACAGCACCCAGCTAAGTCTTCGTTCCGCGGCAGGGGTGAGGGCCGTCGGACGCCTAAGTCATCCAAGCAGGATTTCGCCCCGTACAAGATCCGTACACCAATCGTCGCCGAACCGAAGGATGTCGACGTGCACGATGGATCACGATGAGGCTGCGCAACTACTCGGCGCCTACGCACTGCGCGCGCTCGAAGACGACGAGAATGCTCAGGTCATCGCACACCTCGAGAGCTGCGCGTGCTGCCACGCAGAGGCGACCCAATACGAGCGCGTCCTCAGTATCCTCGGCGATACCGCCGAACCAGACGAAGCCGCGTAGTCGCCGCAGCCCCGCGTCGCATCTCTGCGCTCCTCGCGCACATCGGAGGTCGATGAGGTGACCATCACTGCGTTGGCACTCAACTGCACACTCAAGCCTGCCGACTCAGAATCGAGTACCGACAAACTCATCGGCGAGGTACTCGCGGCCCTCGCAACACACGACGTCACGCCGGCCGGCACGATCCGTATCGGCGAACACGACGTCCGGCCTGGCGTCACGTCTGATGAGGGCGACGACGACGCCTGGCCCGCGATACGTCAGCGGATCCTCGACGCCGACATCCTCGTATTCGGCACGCCGATCTGGATGGGTCATCCCAGCAGTCATGCACAGCGTGTTCTGGAACGCCTCGATGCGTTTCTGGGCGAGACAGACCCGGCAGGCCGAATGATTTCGCTCGACCAGGTCGCTCTGGTTGCTGTGGTCGGCAACGAGGACGGCGCGCACCACGTCGCCGCAGAGCTATTCCAAGGGCTCAGCGACGTGGGCTTCACGATTCCCGCGGGCGGCATGACCTACTGGGTGGGCGAAGCAATGCACAAGACCGACTACAAGGACCTCGAGGAGGGTAGCGACAAGACCAATCAGGCGACCACGACCGCCGCCGCGAACGCCGTCCACCTCGCGCGCCTCCTCAAGGCAACGCCATATCCGAAGTCATGAACCCGATCGTTAGGAAAGCAGCGGAGCCGTTAAGCCAAGACGGGTATCGGCTCCGTAGAACCGTTATGCGACGAATCTGGTTCTCGGGCGTCATCCTGTTTGCTCTCTTGATGCTCCTCGCAGGCTGTGGGAGCAGCTCGAAGGGCGCCTCTCCCACGCCGACCTCGGTTCCCAGCGTGAGCACCGTGAAGTCGGGTTCATCTGCCGCGGCACCGACGGCTGGGGTGACGGCGGTCACGATCGAGACCGGGGGCAGCGGATTCATGTTCGCTACGTCACCGGTGAAAGCCGGCGCGACGGTGACGGTCAAGAACAACACTGCCGTGCAACACACGGTCTCGGCGGACACGACCGCCGGCGGATTCGACGTGACGGTCGACCCGGGCAAGACCATTACCTTCACCGCGCCGTCGAAGCCCGGCGTCTACAAGTTTCACTGCAACATTCACACCTACATGATGGGCACGCTGACCGTCACATGAGGCCTCTTGCGTGCGGGTTCGTTCTCGTCTTTGCCGTCGGCGCGTGTGGCGGAAGCGGCGTGAAATCGTCCGCGTCGCCGACGTCCGAGGGAAGTCGGCGGCCGGTGCTGGAGGTCGCGGGATCCGAACCGGCGGCCTCCGCCCGTATGGTGTGTGCGTCTGAAGGAAAACAAGAGATCGCGGTTTCGGTCGGCGTTGATACATCACGCCCGCTGGTTGGCACGTGGCGCGATCACCTGTATTCGTGTATCTACGGATACGGGTTCGGTCAGGCGATGACGTTGGGGGTGAAAGAGCTTTCGAACGCTGCGGAAACGACCGCGTACTTCAACATGCTCGGCACCCGGTACGGGCGCATGCGCGCGTTGGAGGGGCTCGGCCAGGGCGCATACCAAACGCGCAACGGATCAACAGTTGTCCGCAAGGACTACCGCGTGTTGTTCGTGGACGACTCGCAATTCCCCGCGCAGTTCGGCAGACCGCTGAGCCCGCGCCAAGACGTATCGCTCAGCGTGGCCGCAACGATCATGGGCTGCTGGACCGGCGCATAGCCGCTACGTGATGTGCGACATCCGCGAAGAACTCGACGTCTTCTCATCCGACGACCTGGTCGGCGACGGATACACGTTGACAACCCCCATGAGAGGACTTCGGAATGCGTTTTAAGAAACTGGCAGTTGCGTTCGCGGCTTCGGGGGGAGCGGCTGCGCTTTCGCTGTTTGCCCTCGCTCCCGTGACCGCGCAAGCGGCAGGTGCATCGACGTCGTATCAGGCCAACCTGCAGGCGTTGAACGGCTCGAATGCATCGGGAACGCTGATGCTGACGCTCAATGGTGATCAAGCGACGATCACCGAACACGCAACGGGTCTCGCGGCGACGTTCTCGGGCAACCCGTACCCGCACGTGCAGCACATCCACATCGGCGCCAAGGGAACGTGCCCGACCGCGGCCGCAGACAAGAACAGTGACGGCGTGGTCAGCACCACCGAAGGCGGACCGTTCTACGGTGCCATCGGCGCGACCTTGTCGACCAGCGGCCCGACCACTCCCGCTTCGGGAACGGTGCTGACGATCGCGCCGAGTGGCGCGACCATCAACTACAGCCGCACCTTCACGCTCGACGCGGCGACCGTGTCGTCCATCCAGGGAAACACCGGCGTAATCGTGGTGCACGGTCTCGACCCGACGACGCTGAGCGCCAAGGCTCAAGGCGAAAAGAGTGACCTCGTCCCGACGTTGCCGCTCGCAGCAACGTCACCCGCGCTCTGCGGTGCGCTCGTCGTCGCGCAGACCACGGCCGTTCCCGCCGGCGGCGCTGCGACCGGTGCCGGCGGCACCTCGCACACCGAGCGCAACACGCTCGAAGTGCTCGGCATCGCAATGCTCGCCGGTTCGGTGCTGCTGTTCGGCCGCAAGCTCATCCCGGCTCGTACCCGGAGCTGAGCAAGCGTCTAGCAATGCGCAAGTTTGCGAAAGGGTGGT
>JALYLU010000158.1 GCA_030774075.1 Actinomycetota bacterium
CTTCTTGGCGGCGCGCTTCCTTGTTGCCTTCTTCGCGGCCCGCTTCTTCGCCCCCTTCTTGGCGGCGCTCTTCCTTGTTGCCTTCTTCGCGGCCCGCTTCTTCGCCCCCTTCTTGGCGGCGCTCTTCCTTGTTGCCTTCTTCGCAGTCCGCTTCTTCGTTGCCTTCTTGGCAGGAGGCACGGGCACCACCTTTCTCTGTGAGCACTCACTCAAGGGAAGTTCGAACTTTGGTCTCACTCGGTACGCGAGGGATGTGAGCCTCGCGTCCTACCTGGCTATGAGCTGTTGGCGCTACGAGTTGACGCGCTTCTTGAACTCGGAGCCCACGGTGAACTTCACCGACTTGGACGCGGCGATCTGGATGGGCTCGCGCGTCTGCGGGTTCATCCCAGTTCGCGCCTTGCGGGCGGACGGCGCGAACGTCCCGAAACCCGGAAGCGTGACCTTGTCGCCGTCCGCTAGGGCAGACTGCACGGATCCGATGAACGCGTTCAACGCGCTCTCCGCATCCACCTTGCTGAGATTCGAAGCGTTCGCAATCGCTTCGACGAGCTCGCCCTTGTTCACGGGCAACACCTCCGCACATCGGCGTGTCTCCGTGCCATGAGAACCCAGACTTGCGCCAACGTCAAGCACGTACCATTCGAGCGCGCATCCGCCACCGGCCGCGCGAGATGTGCGATGTTGAGTTGGTATCTGACGACTGCGAATCCGCGCCCGGACGCGGACTCGACGCACGCGATTACCACCGTCACTGCGCGAGGTTGCAGGGACCGATGATCCGTCACGCCGTGCCGTGTGAGCCCGGACGAATCGTTCTACCGGGGCGGGCAACCAGGCGAAACATAGTCTCGCAGAACGCGCCGGCGGATTACGCTCGGTAGGTAGCGATGGGACTCGTCCGAGAAGACATTTGCGTTGGCGACCCCACCACGTTCCCTTTTCGATCGAGTACAGCGCATTGACAAGTAAGGCGCGATTGGCACGGGCCGCCCCGCTTGACGCGGCCTGCACGGGTTGCTTTGCAGTCGCCGAATCGCGCACTGGTGCCCCGCACTTCGGGGCCGCTCCCCAACGTCCAGTCGATGTCGGCCGCGGTCAGTTGCAGGCCCCGCGCGCGCGACGCCGAACCCAGGTTCCCGCTGCCGGCCCGTTTCGTCACGAAGCCGAGCACGGCGCGCAACCGCTCTTCGGCGATGGTGCGCGCGAGGCCGAGCGGCCGCCGTGCGTCTTGTTGGTGGATCATCATCGCCCGGAGGCAGTTGCCGCAGCCGATGATCCGCGACGACACCCGTTCGAACGTCATGTCCGACAGCGACTTGACGAGGCTCTCGTTCGTGCGCGGCCGGTCGCGCTCGAGCACCGTCTCGTTCATCCGATGCACCGAGAACCTCGACCTCGCGAGCAGCAGCAGGGCGTCCCAGCCGCCGTCGTAACCGGCGTGGATGACGACGTCGCGCACGGTCCACCCTTCACACAACGAAGGTGTGTGCCACTGGTCGTCGGTCAACGATCGCGCCAGCGCGACGAACTCATCGCGGTCGGCGCGCACCATGTCCCATGTCGGTTTCGCATGGTCCACCGTTACGTCTCCTTTGCCCACGCGACGAGCTGCAATGCCATGGTGTCGGTGAGCCCGCGCAGCGCAACTCGCTCGGGTGGCGCCGCGACCGTGTCCGCGGAGGCAACCGTGTCCTCGCTCGAGAGGATCTCGCCTCCGCTCGCGTGGCCCGCAATGCGCGCGGCTTCGTGGACTCCGAGGCCCGCATAGTCGCCGCCACTGAGCAGTGCATCCGTCTCGTGAACACCGATGCGAAGCTCTGGTGCGAAGCCGTTAGCGTCGCGGTGGTCCGCAAAACCGCGTTGAATGTCGATCGCACAGTCCATCGCGTGCTTCGCGACGAGGAACACGGCGAAGAACCCGTCGCCGCCGCCGCGCTGTTTCACCTCGACGCCATCGTGATTCGCCAACGCCTCCCGGATTGCTCGGTCGTGCCAGCGCAACACCGAGGACCAACGCTCGTCTCCCATTGTCGCGACCAGCGGGGTCGAATCGACGATGTCGGTGAACATGAACGTGCGCCGCACCCGGTGGCCGGAGGTCGCCTCACCGAGTCGGGCGCGCAAACGACGACCCAGTTCGACGTCAGCGATCGCGCCGAGTGCCACGAATGCCGAAAGGGCTGCTTCGATCTCGACGATCGCGACCTCTCGATCGCCGCTTCGCAACGAGGCTTCAGCCACGATGCTTTGGGCCTGGGCCGTCTCGTAGGGCGCTCCTGCGTCACGCCACAGCGCGACAGCTGCGCGGCCCGCGCCGACCGCGTCGTTCGTGTCGCCGGTCGCGAGCGCGACGCGAGCACCGCTCATTGCCGCCTGAGCCTGCACGACGACCGTTCGGTAGCGATCGGCGAGCGCCTCGAGCTGAGCCGCCGCTTCGGACGCGCCGGCGACGTCACCGCATGCAAGCCTGACCTCGACCAGGGCCGGGAGGAGCTGCGCGACCGCGAGCGGATCGGAGTCTCCGGCGCCGTCCAGCGCGGCGCGCAACAGCGCCGAGGCCTCCGCCTCTTCGCCTTGTGCGAGGCGCAGGCGCGCCAGGCCGGGTTCGGGCTGCTTGCCCAGGGTCGTCGCCTGCCGGAATGCTTCGTCGGCTGCCCCGAGATCACCGCGCCGCAGCGCGATCTCGCCGAGCTCGTACCAACCTTGGCCGACGTGCGCGAGGTCCCAGCGTTCGAGTTCCCGCATGGCAAGTCGCACTTCGGTCTCCGCCCCCGGCCAGTCGCCCCGCAGCCGCGTTATCTCGGCTCGATGCAAACGGCAATCCCCCGGGAACCCGGCCATGCCGGGGCGGCTCCCGCATGTGACGGCCTGTTCCGTCCATTCGGACGCGCGGCGAACGTCACCGAGCGCCTGACACAAGCTGATCGTGCCGCAGTAGACGCGCGCGGTCGTGACCGGACCGAGCAGGCCCGCGACCGCGTCGGTCATGGCCTCATCGACGAGGCGCATGCCCTCCGGGACACGGCCGACGCGCACCATCACCGTGCCCGCGCCGAGCAAAGCCAGAGCAACAATGTCGCCGTCGCGACTGGTGCGGCCGATCTGGATCGCGTCGTCGTAATACCGAGCCGCGGCCTCGACGTCGTGCTCGATCTCCAACGCGACGATCGCCCGCAGCACGGTCATCAACCCCAACTCGGAACACGGCTCGCTGCCCTCGAGCAACCGCTCGGCCCGCTGCGCCCAGCCGATCGCCACCGCCGCACGATGCCGATGGACGTGATCCATGCACAGTTCGATCGCCAGCCCCGCAGCCCGATGCGCGTCTCCACCGGCGATGCTCGCCGCGAACGCCCGTTGTCGGAACTCGATGCACGCATCGAACTCGCCGATCCACATCGCCGCTTCGGCAGCCTTGCCGAGGTCGTCGGGCCCGAGCGGGGCAACCCGGTCGGCGTGCGTCAGCGCGTCGAACGACGCGCGCCAGTCGGATCGGCCGAACGCAGCACGTCCTTCGCCAACCAGCCCGGGTTCGCTTGCGTCGGTCACGCGCCGGCGACGATAGCCACCAAGGAGACGCTGGGGCACGGCTGAGGGCTGCTTGCAGCCAACAACCGACGCTGTCGAACCCCTTCGTCAGGCTCGGGTTTGTAGCGACGACCGAAGTCTGCGGATGAAGACGCGCGATCGAAGGTCAATATCGCGGACATGGCGGTCGGCGAGTTCGGGCCCTGTGAGCACCTCGTGGGCGGTCATCTTCCCGAGGCACTTACCGGGCCAAGTCGAACGAGAGCCCGCCGATTCAGCCTCCGTAGCAATTGTGCTACAGTTGTCGCATGACTGAGATTGCCTCACGCGAGCTACGGAACGACACCCGCCGCGTCCTTGCACGCGTCGAAGCCGGTGAAGCCGTGACGATCACCGTGAACGGACGAGCCGTCGGCATCCTCCAGCCAGTGCGTGAGCGTCGTCGGTGGATCGGTCGCGACCAGTTCGTCGGGCGGCTCATGCAGGCCGATGCCGCGCTGACGTCTGAGCTCAGAGAACTCGCACCGGACACGACCGACGACCTCTCGCTCGCGTGACCGTAGGAATCGCCGACACGAGCGTCTTCATCGCTCGTGAGTCCGGACGCGCGCTCGACGTCAGCGCGCTCCCGGACGACCTCGGCGTGTCGATCATTACCATCGGCGAACTGCGCGCCGGCGTGCTCGCCGCGGTCGACGTCGATACGCGCGACCGCCGGCTCGCGACCTTCTCCGCGGCGCGAGCCCTCGATCCCATACCGATCGACGAACCGGTCGCCGACGCATGGGCGCGATTGCGAATTCTGTTGCGCGACTCCGGCCAGCGGATGCCAGTAAACGATTCATGGATCGCAGCAACCGCGATCTCGCTCGGAGTCGCGATCGTCACGCAAGATGACGACTACGCCGAGGTGCCGGGCTTGCTCGTCATCAAGGCGTAGGCGCGTTCTTCCGACGCGCGAAACCCGTCGTATCGACCTCGCCGGCAACACCACAGAACGTGGTCGCTGAAGTCGCGCGTCGCACTCCCGTTTTTGACACACCTGTGACACGCGAACACGCGCTTGACGGCGTGTTCGCAATTCAACGAACGTTGCTCGCAGTTTGCGATGAGTTCGGCGGTGCTGCATCGTCTAATCCGATATGCGAATCATCCTCAGTGACTTCCTCAGCCTCGACGGCGTCGTGCAGGCTCCCGGCGGCAAGGACGAGGACACCGACGGCGAGTTCCGGCACGGAGGCTGGTCGATGCCGTTCTTCGATCCCGACTCGATGGGAGCGGTCATCGGCGAGGTCATGGGGCGCACGGAGGCGTTGCTGTTCGGGCGGCGGACGTGGGACGGCATGGCCGCTGCTTGGCCGGAGCGAGCGGGCGATCCGTACGCCGACCAGATGAACGCCATCCGTACGTCGTGTCGCGGACGCTGTCGGCGGAGGAGGCGTCCTCGAGGTGGAACAACACGACGCTCCTCGGTGGTGGCGACGGCGACGCGATCGACGCGATCCGCTCGCTGCGAACGAGTGGTGGTGACGGCGGCCTGCAGGTCTGGGGCAGTGCCTCGCTGGCTCGTCAGCTCGTGGAGAACGATCTCGTCGATGAGTACATGCTCATGCTCGAGCCGATCCTGCTGGGCGGCGGGAAGACGATCTTCCCGTCGGATGGGCGAGCTCGGCAGCTGGAGCTCGTGTCGGTGACGCAGGCGAAGACGGGCGTGCTCATCTGCGCCTACCGCCCGGCCGGGCCCGCGGCGGTCGCGTAGGGAGGACTTCGGCGATCGTCGCCGGGGCTCCATTTGCGCGGGCGGCAGCGATCGCCTCGTCGGTGACGGAGGGAGGGCGGCCCGCGTGCTGAGGTGCTGCGTCGGTGAAACGGAGGCGTCGAACGATAACGGCAAGTGGTGCTTCCTCGCTCGAGTGTCATGCTGCGTTTCGATATTGCTCCGCAGGAACGACTCTCGATCGTTGCACCAACGCCGGAACCTGGAAAAAAGATGAGGCGGAGCTGGATCGGTTGGGCGGCGGCGACGGCGGCGCCATTAGACGCTGCGCTCGAACGTGCCGGACAGAATCTCGCCGCCGCCAGTCGCGGATTCGAAGGGATGCGCACGCCGGTGCGAGTGAAGGAATGCACGACATTGGACAGGAACTTACCGATGCCGAGTGATCCCTGCGTCGAACGTTGGATTTCGGCTATGGCGTGGCATCGCAGCGCGGTGCGCGCGAACTGGACTTGCACATCGAACGGGAGATCGGGATCGGATGGCGTCGAGACCGACGGCTTGATCGGGAATTGTTCGGCACGCGGTTGAGTGCCGTCGGCGGTGACGAGTGCGGCAACCCAGGGTGCGGGAAGAAGTTTTTCATGCCCGGGATAGCTCCGACGAACAAGCTCGAGATGCGCCGCGATCGGATCGGCGAGACCGTTGAGGTCGAGAATTGATACCCGGGGCCCGAGGGCGTAGCTGAACACACCAATGCCGCCCGTCACGACGGTAGGCAAGCGAAGGCCCGGTGCAGGAGTCACATCCGGCCGAACATAGGTAAGGCCGAAACCTTTTCTGGTGTCGGAGACGTACACCGCCGGAGCATCGAACGGCGAACGACGCGGCGAGCGGTTACCCCAACCGAGTTCTGCCAGCGTGATGCGGCCACAGCAGCCCTTCGGAAAGACGTACGCGATACCGCCGCGGAAATGCAGACCGGTCTTCATCTCCGGAGGGCGCAAGGCGAGACCGCAGACGAAGGCCCACCCGAGGATGACCAGAGAGGCCAGGTAACGCTTTGTTGCCGGAGCGACCGCGACAGGTGCGCAGAGCGCGAACAGTGCCGGAAGCAGAAGTCGTCCGTGGATGTAGTCGCCGCCGAAGCTCACGACCGCGGCAGCGTTTCCTATGCCCGCGAAGACGAACGCGATGAGGACCCATACCGATCGGGACTCACCTTGTCGACGGAGGTGAAGACCGAGCGGAATGTATACGCCGAAGATCATGAGTGCGACGGGCAGCCATAGCCAGTACGGCACGGCGAAGTCGAGCAAGTATGACCAGCCGGCTCCGACGCGCAGGCGCGAACCCTCCTTTGCGAGCGCCGTGTTCGCCACCAGGCTTCCGTAGTAGCCCATGCGAAAGATCTCGTACGCCACCGGAAGGGCGAGCATCCAGAGCGTCAGTTCCGTGCGCCGTCGCCAGTCCCCGTCGCGCCACTGAACGAGTGAGACGACGACGAGGAACACTGCGCTGTCCACCACGAGTTCGGGGCGCACCAGCCAGCCGAGACCCAGCGTGATTGCGGCCGGTGCGGACAAGGTGCCGTGCGTTGTCGCCCAGTTCGCAAGAATCCAACAACATATTCCCAGCCACGCGAACGTAAGTCCGGTCTCCAAGCCCGCAGACTCGAAGTACCACATTGGTATGAGCGCGGCGAAGGCGACGACGCCGACAGGAAGCAGGAACGCGTCGGGCGCGACTCGACGCGCGAGGCGCATGGCCCCGAAGGTCGCGAATGCGGCTCCGGCTACCGAACCGGCGACTCCGAGAAGGACCGCGAGCCATTCCAGTCGGATCGGTGTGACGAGATCCGCGAGAGCAAGAACGCCAACCCACAAAGGACTCGTGAACGCCTCGACCCGTTGCCCGGTGTTGAAAACGGGGCCGTGTCCGACGCGGATCTGCCGCACGACGCGCAAGTAGATGAACCCGTCGTCGAAGATCCACCTGTGGGTCCAACCGGCGACAGCCAGCATGACGAGAGGTGCAGCAAGGAGTGCCGCCTGAACGATGCGATATGGGCGCGCCCGGATCGCGTCACCGGCGGCTATTACCTCCGACGACGTCCCGCGAACAGCGTCCATCAGCGTCTCGGGCAATACTGGACCGACACCCGTCGCAGGGTAGCGGCGCGCGTTGTTCGACGGGCGACCTTGCCAAGCGTCGCTCCCGGACCGCCGAAGATGTGCACGAGAGCGTCATTGAGGGTCGAGGTCGATGAGTCCGGTCTCTCGCGCGTACTCGACGAGCTCCGCACGCGTCCGGCGATCGAGCTTCCGCTGAATATGGGCGCGATGCGATTCGACGGTGCGAAGGCTGACGCGGCAAAGGCGCGCGACTTCGACGTTGGTGTAGCCGAGCGCGATCAACCGCAGCACCTGCTCCTCGCGGGGCGAGAGTCCGGCCGCTGCGTCCCGAGGCAGATGCAACCGCGCGAGCTCGACGCCCAACGAGGGTTGCAGGTAGGTCTCACCGCCGGCGACCGCGCGAATCCCGGCGAGCAGCTCCGCGGTTGGGGCCGTCTCGAGCAGGTAGCCCCGGGCGCCCGCGGCAAGCACGGATTGGACCTCGGCAGGATCGCCGATCGGAGTGAAGACCAGGATCGAGCTCTCTTGGAAGAACTCGCGGAGCCCGCTGATCACGTCGCCATGTTTCGCGTCGGTCAAGTCGATGTCCGTGACAATGACGTGGGGCTCGACGTCGAGACTGCCCGCGTCGCCGACAGTCGCGGCTTGGGCCACAACGGCAAGATCGGGCTGCTGGTCGATCACGACGCACAGGCCCTCGCGTACAACGGCGCGCCCGTCCACGAGCATCACGTCGACGGCTCGACCCGACGGAGTCGACTGCGGTTCAGATTCACCGACCAGGGACATCTCCTCTACTCACATACACAAGCGACGAGGCAGACCTTCAAGCGAGACTGACCAGTCTTTCTACCATGGACAGACCGATCTGTCTAGTTATAGGCTGACGACGATGCCCAGGACAGGGGAGGCGGTCGGCCGGGTGCCGAGCGACGTCCGGGAACGCATTCTGGAGACCGCCTACGAGCTCTTCTCGCGCCGAGGAATTCGAGGTGTCGGCGTCGACGAGGTGATCGAGCGCGCAGGCGTGGCCAAGGCGACGCTCTACCGGCACTTCCCCTCGAAGGACGATCTCGTGGTCGCCTTCCTGGAGCTGCGCGAAGAACGCTGGACGCGCGGACTGTTGGAGGCGGAGGCCAGGCGGCTCGGCACCGGCCCGGAGGAACAGCTCCTCGCGATCTTCGACGTTCTCGACGTGTGGTTCCGCCGCGACGACTTCGAGGCCTGCTCCTTCATCAACGTGCTGCTCGAGATGGGCCCGCAGCATCCCGCCGGTCGGGCCGCGGTCGACCACCTCGCGAACCTCCGGGCGCTGGTACGAGAGCTTGCCGAGGAAGCCGGTCTTCGCGATCCCGCAGCCTTCGCGTACTCGCTCCAGATCCTCATGAAAGGCTCGATCATCGCGGCGGCGGAGGGCGACGCCGACGCGGCGCAGCGCGCGCGTTCGATCGCGAGCCTCCTCATCGACGAGTATCGCTGACGCGTCGATCTACCGGGCTCGGTTCGAGTGCTCCTTCAACGTGAGGTACTCGTCCGGCGTCAGGTAGTGCGGATTCTCGATCAACAGGCCCCCGAGGAGCAGCTTCGGGTGCGTTCGCAAGAGGTCCAACATCATCCCGCCTCCGACCAGGGCGAGGTCGTAGAGACAAAGTACCGCCTGGGGGTATTCGGTCGCCAATCGGTTGATGTGCGACTCGTAGACCGCGAACTCGTCGAAGTCGTCGAAGAGGTCTGCGACACCCGACGTATCGCCGGAGTTGCGGACGAATTCGAATCCATCCTCGTGCAGAGAGCGATCGAGGCTGTCGGTCCAGAACTCGAGCATCTCGTCTCCGGAGAACACGCCCCGTCGCAAATACGACTCGGCCGCGGTGAAC
>JALYLU010000159.1 GCA_030774075.1 Actinomycetota bacterium
GCGTGCGCCAGAGGCGTGCCCTGGGCGCGCGCCGCGTCGGCAATGAACATGGCGAGCTCGTCGCCGGGACAGATCTCGCCGATGCCCTCGATCGGAATGATGGAGAGTGTCACGCCACCGCGGCGAGCGTCTCGGCGGCGAGCGCGGCCGCGATCTCCGGGCTGCGCATCATCGTGTCGGTCACGACTGCGTGTACGCCGACCGCTTCGACTTCGGCGGCGCGCTCGGCGTCAACCGCGTCGATCACCAGGGAGCTGCAGAACTCGGCGTAGGCGCGAGCGACGCCGACGCACGACACCTCGATGCCGAGCGGCGCCATCAGCCGGTCAGCCGGGCCCTTGACCGGCGCGCCGCCGACGATCGGACTCACGGCGACGACGCGGTCGCGCCGCGCCGCCAGCGCGTCGCGCACACCGGGAACCGCGAGGATCGGACCGATCGAGACCACGGGATTCGACGGACAGATCACAATCGTGTCCGCGAGCGTCAACGCCTCGAGCACGCCGGGCGCGGGACGGGCGTGCTCCGCGCCCTCGAACCGGACCGCGACCACAGGAGGCTCTGCCCGCTCACCGACGAACCACTGCTGCATCGCCAGCTCTTCGACGCGGTCAGGGCGTTGCACGGTGATGCGCGTCCGAACCGGGTCGTCGGTCATCGGCAGCAAGCGGACGTCGACCGACCAGGCGCGCGTGATCTCGGCCGTTACGGTCGAGAGGGGAACGCCGGCCCGCAAGCGCGCAGTGCGGAAGAGATGGGTCGCGAGATCTTTGTCGCCCAGCCGGAACCAGGTGGGGACGTCGTAGCGGGCAAGCGCGTCGAGCGTGGCGAACGTCTCGCGCTCCAGCCCCCAGCCCTGCGCGAGGTTCGAAGCCCCCGCGAGGGTGTATGTGACCGAGTCGAGGTCGGGCGAGACGTACAGCCCGTGGAACTCGTCGTCGTCGGCGGTGTTGACGATTGCGACCACGTCGTCGGGCGGAACGACGCGTACCAGCCCGGCGAGGAATCGGGCGGCACCGACGCCGCCGGCAAGAGTCGCGAGCACGCTGCGACCCTACCGCCGGCGATGAAGTCGTCAGTCAGGCAAGTCGTCGGTTAGGCGAGGAGTCGGTCAGGCGGCGTTGCCCGCGAGCTCGCGCACGCGCGCCGCGACGGGCTCCATCGCCTGGACGACACGCTCGGGCAGGTCGCCGAGCTGCGCTTGGACCTGACCGACGACGGGCTCGACGCGCTTGCCGAGCTCGTCGCGCAGCGCACCGGCGCGAGCGACCGTGTTGCGAACCTGCGTTTCCGCTTGCGTGCGAGCTGACTGCCTCTGGCTGTCGAGCGCGCTGCGTGCCTCACGAGCGCGACCTGCGAGACAGCCTCCGACCCCGGTGACCCGCTCGCGCGCGGCGCGAGCGCGGGTCTGAGCCTGCTGGAAGCTCATGACCCCGAGGCCGACCGCGATGTAGCCGGCGTCGGTGAGTGTCTTCTTCGCGTTGGTGGGCATTGCGACTCCTTGAGCATTGGGGGGACAGGTTGGGCCGACAGTTGGCGACCCTGTAGGACACCATTTAGGACAGGATTCGGGTGGGCGAGATAGGCAGCCCGACTGCTCGCGACAATAGCACGGAGTGCTAACTGTTGCAAGCATTCGTGATCGCGCGCACATAACCGGGATCGGCCGGGCTATCCTCTCCCGGCCTCATGGAGACGATCGACCCCGACTCGATCAGCGCCGAGCTGCTCGAGCGTGACGACGAGACCGAGCCGGCCCAGGCCGTCCCGCCCGTTGTCGTCGTCATGATCACCAACGACCCCGGCCCGTGGTTCGAAGAGAGCCTCGCGGCCCTGGGGGCGCAGGACTATCCGGCCCTGTCGGTCCTCGTGCTCGACAACGGCTCCGCCGACGACCCGACCGACCGGATCGCCCGCGCCTTGCCGGGCGCTTTCGTGCGCCGGTGCACCGGGCAAGGTGGCTTCGCCGCGGCGGCGAACGAGGCGCTCGCGTCGGTCGAAGGGGCGGTGTTCCTGCTCTTTTGCCACGACGATGTGGTTCTCGATCCGGACGCGGCCCGGCTGCTCGTCGAGGAGGCGTACCGGTCGAATGCCGGCATCGTCGGGCCGAAGGTGGTCGATCGCGACAATCCCGACATTCTCCTCGAGGTCGGGATGTCGGTCGACCACTACGGGGTCCCGTTCTCGGGAATCGAGCCCCACGAGGTCGACCAAGAGCAGCATGACGGTGTCCGCGACGTCTTCTACGTGTCGCACGCGGCGATGCTCGTGCGCTTCGACCTGTTCCACGAGCTCGGAGGCTTCGACCCGGCGACGTTCCCGGGTGCCGACGACATCGATCTCTGCTGGCGCGCCCGGCTCGCCGGCGCGCGAGTGATCGTCGCGCCCGCGGCGCGGGTTCGCCACGGTCGCGCGACGGTCGTCGCGGCCCGTCGTCCCCGCGACCGCGACCGACCTGCGCTCGAGCTCCGCGACGAGATCCGTTCGCGCGTACGGCTCCTCTGTAAGTCGTACGCGGCGCCCGCGCTCTTGTGGGTGCTGCCCGTCGCCTTCGTGCTGAACTTGTCCGAAGCCGTCGGCCTGCTGTTGACGGGCCGGGCGGCGCGGGCGCGCGCGGTCGTCGCGGGTTGGTTCTCGGTGTTCGCCCATCCCGGAGAGCTCCGCCGGGCCCGCGCCGGAGCGCAGCAGCTCCGGCGCATCGACGACGGCGACATGCGCGACCTGATGATCCGTGGGAGCGCGCGACTGCGACGGTTCATGATCGAACGTGTCCACGCGGGGGAGCGGCTCGCCGAGGTTTCGACGCTCACCCGGGTTCGCATGGACGAGATCGCGCGTCGCCTGCGTCGGCTGCCCGCGATGTTCGTGGTTGTCCTCGGTGCGCTCGTGCTCTTCGGTTCGCGCTCGCTGCTCGCCGGTCGCGTTCCTGCGGTCGGTTCGTTCCAAGCCTGGCCGGGCGTCGGCGCGGCGTGGTCGACGTTCACCGCCTCGTGGCGCACGACGATGATGGGCGCGCCTCGACCCGCGACTCCTGCCTTCGCGCTCATGGCCGCCGCGAGCACGGTGCTCTTCGATCATCCGGGCCTCGCTCAGGCGCTCGTCGTCGGCGGCGCACTACCGCTCGGCGCGTTCGGCGCGTACAGACTCCTGCGTCCGTTCGCTTCGTCGTCGTTGCCGGGCATCGCCGCCGCCGCCGTGTACGCCGCCAACCCGATCGCGCGGAACGCGATCTGGCAAGGTGAGCTCGGTCCGCTGGTCTGCTTTGCGCTCGCGCCGTTCGTATTGGGCGCGTTCGTTCGTGCGACGGGTGACGATGTCCCGAGACATAGTCGCGTGCACCTCGTGTGTACCGTGGCGTTGCTCGTCGCGATCGCCGGTTCGGTCTGGCCGCCCGCCCTCCTCCTGGCGCCGGCAATCGGCGTCGCCTTCTGCATCGCGCTGCCGTTCGTCGGGGGCGCGCACAAAGCGAGGTGCGCGCTCGGCGGCGCGATCGTCACCAGCGCGGCCGCGGCACTCTTGCTCGCACCTTGGTCGTTCTCTCTGCTCGGGGCCGACGCGGCCGCGCTCGGTGCGCAGCCCAGGGCGTCGCTCTCGTTCGCGTCCGTGATCCAGTTCCATGCCGGCCGCGCCGGCGCCGGCGTGGCGCCTTGGGGCATCGTCGCGGCGGCGGTCGTACCGCTTGCGATCGCGACGGGTACGCGTCTGGCGTGGGCGACGCGTGCATGGGTGCTGGCCGCGATCTCGTTCGGGGTCGCCTGGTTGCCGGGCCGGTTGTCCGGGGGTGCAACGGTGGTCGCACCGGACGGCGTGCTCGTCGCGGCCGCGATCGGCCTCGCGTTCGCGGCCGGGCTGGGTGTGGCCGCAGTGCTCGACGGCCTTCGGCGGTTCCGCTTCGGCTGGCGACAGGTCGTGGTGATCGCCGCGTTCGCCGGGACGGCACTCGCGGTCGTAGGACTCTCTGCCGACACGCTGTCGGGCCGTTTCGCTCTGCACGCCGACGACTGGCCCGCGACGTACTCGTGGATGGCCGACAATGCACCTCCCGGGGGCTTTCGGGTGTTGTGGGTCGGCGACCCCAACGTGCTCCCGGCCGATGCGAAGGTCGCGGGCGACGTCGGGTTCGCGCTCACGAACAACGGCGTGGGTGATGCGCGCGCGTCCTGGGCGGCGCCCGAACAGCATGCAGATCGAGTGCTGGCGGGCATGATCGACGCCGCGGCCTCGGGATCGACGGTGCGATTGGGGCATCTCCTGGCGCCCGCCGGAGTGCGCTATATCGCGTTCGTCCGGCGGGCTGCTCCGAGCAGTGGGGCGTTCGGCCGCGACGAGACCAGGCTCAACGACGCGCTCGCGCGCCAGCTGGATCTCACGCTGTCGCGCATCGACGACTCGGGCGTCGTCTACGACAACGATGCGTGGATCCCGATGCGGGCAGTTGTGCCGCCGAAGAACACCGGCGTACAGGTCGACGGCCGCGACCCGCAGGCGGCCGCCGTCCGATCGGAAGCCGACGGCGTTGTGGGCGTTGCGGCGACGGCGGGCACGACGAGCGCGGTCGGGCCGGGCACGTTGTTGTGGTCGCAAGCCGCGAATCCGCGTTGGGTCGCGACCGTGAACGGACGACGCGTCATTCGTCGCGACGCGTTCGGCTGGACCAACGCGTTCGCGCTCGACTCTCATGCGCCCGTCCACGTTCGCTACGCGGGAACCGGCGCGGTGTCGGTAGCGCGCTTCGCCGAGATCGCGATCTGGATCGGGACCGGCGCGCTGTGGTTCGCGACCCGGCGGCGACAGGTCGAATCGCGGCCGGTCGGGTCGGCGGTTGGTGAGTCGGCGGCGGGCGCGTGAGGTCGCCGCGGTTCCTCTTCGTGCTCCTGCTGAGCGCGTTGGTCGCCGCTGCCCTCGCGGCCGGGCGCGCGTCGAGCGCGCCGCCACAGCCTGCGAACGTGAAGGTCGCGCCCAGCGCCGCCGTGCTCGCCCGGTCGGGCACGGTGTGGTTTTGTCCCGGGCTGCCGCCCGCGTTGGCGCACGCTTCTGCCCGCGTCACGTTTGCGAACATCGGCGACTCGACCGCCGACGTCGTCGTCACCGACCTGGCCGACAACGGCGCCGTGACCCACGTCACGATCCGCGTCGCGGCCGATTCGGTTCTCACCAAGGCGCGGGATCAACTCGGTGGTGCGGGCGCGCTGACGGTCGAGTCGTTCGGTGGACGGGTGCTGGTCGAAGAGGGGATCGAAGGGCCCCAGGCTCTCGACACCACCCCGTGCGCGACCGAGTCGTCCGCGCACTGGTACTTCGCCGCGGGAACCACACCACGCGGGGTGCAGCAGTGGCTCGTGATCGACAACCCCTACGCCTCCGACGCCAAGGTCGACGTCACCCTGCGCACCAGCAGCGGCGTGCACCGGCCCGGGGCGCTGCAGAGTCTCGATATCGCTCGTCGTTCGCGTGAAGTCGTCGCGATCCACGACATCTCTGTGCGCGAGGATCGAGTCGCGGTCGCGATCGACGCCGAGGTCGGTTCCGTCGTCGCGGCGCAGACGCTCGTGTACACGACCGCGGCGGGTACCCCGGGTGTCGCGCTTTCGCTCGGCTCGCCGACCGCGGCGGCCGACTGGACGTTCGCAGGTGGCGTTGCGGAGCCGGGCTCGACCGCGGTGCTTGCGATCGCGAACGTCGGCCCCGACGCCGCGCAGGTCGATGTGCAGGCCACGGCCGAGTCGTCGAAGCAGCCGCTCGCTCCGGTGAATCTCACCGTGGCGCAGGACGACGTGGCCTGGGTGCAGCTCGGTCAGTGCGTGGCCGCGTCCGGCAAGGCGTGCGTCAACATCGCCGCGGGCGTGCGCTACAGCCTTGTCGTTCGGTCCGAGCAGAACGTCTCGATCGTCGCGCAGACGCTGACGCGCTTCGACGACGCGCCCGACATCGTCGGCACGGTGACGGCGCCGGGCCTGTTCGCGCCGGCGCGGGGCTGGGCGTTCGCCCGCAGTCGTGTGAACGGGGAGCGGTCGACGACCCTCTCGCTGTTCAACCCCGGAGCGGACGCGGCAGTCGTCGGCGTCGGTCTCGTGCACGACGGACGGGTCGAGCGCCCGAGCGCGCTCCAGCGCGTGACGGTACCGCCCGGTCGTGCCGTCACGGTAACCGTCGTCGGCGGTCGCCAGCCGTCGCGGTTCGACGCCGCATTGACCATCAACGCCAGCGAGCCGATCTTCGTGGAGCGATCGATTGTCGCGACCGAGGAAGCCGCGAGCTCGGTCGGTGTCGTCGTCGGCTGACCCGGGCGGTACGGTCACAGTGATGCGGATGTGGATGTCGCGCGCACGGTTCCGTCGCGGGGGAATCGTCTAGATGGTCGTACGCGTCGTCGTCGCCGTCACGCTGTTCGCGCTTCTCGCCGCGCTCGCATGGTGGTTCGAACGACGCCGGCTCAGTGATGCACCGACGCAGACGCCGGGCGTTCCGCCGACCCAGCTCGACCGCGCCGACTTTCCACGGCCCGAGGTGCCCTGGCTCGTGGTGCTCTTCACGTCGAGCACCTGCGACTCGTGTGCGGGCCTACGCGACAAGGCCGCCGCGCTCGAGTCGGACGAGGTCGCGGTCACCGAGGTCGAGTACTTCGCGCGGCCCGAGCTCCACGATCGCTATCACGTCGACGCCGCGCCGATGACCCTGATCGCAGATGCCGAGGGCGTCGTGCGGGTGTCGTTCATCGGGGCCTTCGCCGCTCCAGAGCTCTGGACGGCGGTCGCGGAGCTCCGCGCGAGTTAGGTCGCCTGAGCGAGATCGCTGTGAGGGTTCACGAGCCCGTGCCGTGCCGGGGTTCGGCGGGAGTGATCACCTCTTGCCCGATTCCGTTGGTCGCGTCGGCGTTGGAGACGTCTACGTACGGAGGCGGGACGATCGGGGGCGCCGGCTCCTCGGTGCCGTCGGCCTTCGTGATGACACGCGGGCCACCGACCTTGCGGCCCATCGCGTTGTCGACGATGTCCGCGACCTCGAGCCCGCTGAGCGTCTCGCGCTCACGCAGCGCCTTGGCGACGGCGTCGAGACCGGCGCGGTACTCGGTGAGCACCTTGCGACAGCGGTCCTCCTCGTCGCGCAGGATCCGCTCGACCTCTTCGTCGATGACGCGCGCGGTCTCGTCCGAGTAGTCGCGCGTGTGCATGAGGTCTTCGCCGAGGAAAACCGCGCCCTGCGAGCCCCAGGCCATCGGACCGATGCGGTCGGACATGCCCCACTCCCGCACCATCTTGCGGGCGAGCTCGGTGTTGCCCACGAGATCGTTCTGGGCGCCCGTCGACTGGTGGCCGAAGACCAGCTCCTCGGCGACGCGACCACCCAGCCGTACGACCAACGAGTCGGCGATGTACTCGCGCTTGTAGATGTGACGCTCTTCGACGGGCAACTGGTGCGTGACACCGAGTGCCATTCCGGTCGGCAGGATCGTCACTTTGTGCAGAGGGTCGGCGTGCTCCAGCACGTAGGCACACACCGCGTGACCGCCCTCGTGGTGGGCGATGATCTCCTTCTCCTCCTCCGACAACGCGAGCGATTCGCGTTTCAGCCCCATCAGCACGCGGTCGCGCGCGGCGTCGAAGTCCTCGCGGTGCACCTCCTGCGCGCCCCGCCGGACGGCGAACAGGGCGGCTTCGTTGACCAGGTTGGCCAGATCCGCGCCGCTCATTCCGGGCGTTCCGCGCGCGACGACGCCCACGTCGACGTCGGGGTCGATCTTCTTGTCGCGCATGTGCACTTTCAGGATCTCGATCCGCTCGTCGAGCGTCGGCAACGGGACGAGGATCTGACGGTCGAACCGACCGGGCCGCAGGAGCGCCGGGTCGAGGACGTCGGGACGATTGGTCGCCGCCATCATCACGATGCCTTCGGTGGCCTCGAAGCCGTCCATCTCGGCGAGCATCTGGTTGAGCGTCTGCTCCCGCTCGTCGTGCCCGCCGCCGAGCCCGGCGCCGCGCTTGCGGCCGATCGAGTCGACCTCGTCGACGAAGATGATCGCGGGCGCCTGCTTCTTCGCGGTCTGGAAGAGGTCGCGCACGCGCGCCGCGCCGACCCCGACGAACATTTCCATGAAGTCGGAACCGGTGATCGAGATGAAGGGAACGCCCGCCTCACCCGCGACGGCGCGGGCGATGAGCGTCTTACCGGTTCCGGGCGGTCCGACGAGCAGCACGCCCTTGGGGATACGTGCGCCGATCTCCTTGAACTTGCCGGGCTCTTTCAGGAAGCCGACGACCTCGGTGATCTCCTCTTTCACCGCGCCGTAGCCGGCGACGTCGGCGAAGGTGGTCTTCGGCTTGTCGGTGTTGTACACCTTGGCGCGCGATCGCCCGATGTTCATCACCGCACCCATTTGGCCCTGGGCGCGCCGCGCGATGAAGAACCAGATCGCGCCGATGAGCACGAGCGGTAACAGGTAGACGAGCAAGGTGCCGATCAGGTCGCTCGAGCGCGGCTTGTAGTTGCGCGCGACCTTGTGCGCGTTCAACAGCTGGATGTCGGCGTCGGGCAGCTGGTTGATCTGGCCCTGGGTCGTGAAGACCTTCTTGCCGTCCTTCGTGAAGCCGTCCTTGAACGCTCCGGTGATCTTCCCGCTCGACGCGTCGTACTTGATGCTCGCGACGTGATCCTGACTGGCGAGCGTCAGGAAGTTGCCGTAGTCGACGCTGACGCTCGACGTCGTCGACGCCGGCGCGGCGCGCCACACCAAGAAGATGGCCACGATCAGACCGATGACCACCCACGGCAGCCACTTCGGCCGGTTGCCGGGCCGCACCGGTCCTCCGGGCGAACCCGGCCGCGGCGAACGACCCGGCGGTGGTTCGGGCGGGCGCCACTGATCTTCAGGGCCTGGGGTCATGAGTGATTCTCCACGGCGGTCGAACGCGTCCCATGGTATGGCGGACAAGAGACGGTTCCCGTTCCCGGTCGATTCCAGGTGCGCGCCCGTCCCCGTCGGACGATAAGCCTGCGATCGCGTGCTCGGTAGCCTGACACGGTGGATCCGGGATCTTCCTCGCCGACGCCGGAACGCGTCCCGGCGACGGATGTCACGCCCCTCCGGTGGGGCCTCGGCGACTTCTTGTGGATCTACTTCGCCGGCATCGTGGCCTCGGTCGTGGGCGCATCGGTCGGATTCGCGATCACCGGTGACACCTCCGGTCACGTCGGCGCCCTCACCACGGCCCTTTCGACGTTCGGGCAGTTCGGCACCTGGCTCGCGTCCTTGGTGTACAT
>JALYLU010000160.1 GCA_030774075.1 Actinomycetota bacterium
GGCCACCACCACACCCGCGGGCCACGCGACACGACCTCGTCACGGCCCCAGCAGCGCGATCCACTTCACGAAGCGACGCCGCCGCCCGCACAGACCAAGAATCGGTGGATCGAGGCTAAGCGAGCGAAGCCGACGCGGCGGCGCGGCCGCGGAAGATCCAATCGGGGGCACGGAACACCGCGCCAGAACTGCCGCTCGGCACTCGCCACGCCGATCCTCGATCAGGCAATCTGGTCGGCCTGTGAGCAACGACGCGTTCGAGATCGAGTTCCGTGGAAGGAAGAGTTGATCTACTGGGAAGGATCGCGTGGCGTCGTGTTTCAAGGTGGATGGGGCGCTGATCCACCCGTGACGATCGTTCCGGACGCGGTCACCTGGGACCGGAAAGTGCCCGCTTGGCTTCGCGGGAGACATGACGAAGTGGTGGCAAGACTTCGAGGCGACCACCGCCACGTCGTCCACGAGGAGCGCGACGACTCCAGGAGCGTTCACCCGCTTTCCGAAGTCGCGAGATAGCGCATAACTGCCTTGGCGCTGGGCAGCGTGGTCGTAGCATCGGCACATGGTGGCGTTCCGTTTCGGCTACCAGGTCGGTTCGTGCGATGCCGATGCGTTGCGTGCGAACGCCGTCGCTGCTGAGGCCGCCGGGTTCGGTGTGATCCACACGTGGGACCACGTGGGAGATGGATGGTCGCCGTTCGTTCCGCTCATGGCGATCGCGTCCGTGACGGAGCGGATCCGGCTGTGTCCTTTGGTCGTCAACAACGACTTTCACCATCCTGTGCACCTCGCCCGCGAGATTGCGGCGATCGATCACCTGTCGGGTGGACGCGTCGAACTTGGCATCGGCGCGGGTCATTCGTTCACCGAGTACGACGCGATCGGCGCTGCATTCGATTCACCTGCGATCCGCAAGGCCCGGATGGCCGAAGCGGTCGTTATCCTGCGCCGACTGCTGGATGGCGAGGCCGTGTCGTTCGCTGGGCAGCACTATCAGCTGCGCGATGTCCGCACGAAGCGATCACGCCAAGATCACGTTCCCTTTCTCGTCGGCGTTAACGGTCGGGCCGCGCTCCGTCACGCGGTACGACATGCGGACACTGTCGGCCTCACGATGCTGGGCCGCACACTCGCCGACGGGCAGCGGCACGAGACTCGCTGGGAGGCAGACCGCCTCGATCGGACCGTCACATTCATCCACGAACAGGCGCGGGAACGGCCAGGACCGCCCGAGTTGCACGCTCTTGTACAGGCAATCATCGTCACCGATGACCGCAAAGAAGCCGCCGCACAACTCGTCCGAGACCGTTGGGCACCGACGATCGACGACGCATTGGCAACGCCGTTCCTCGCTCTCGGTACTCACGACGACATCGCGGAGCATCTGCTCACATGCCGCGCACGGTGGGGCATCTCATACTTCAGCGTGCGCGACATCGAGGCATTCGCTCCGGTGATCGAACGGCTCCGAGACCGGTAATCCGACCAGGCACGGCCGCGCGCTATCGGCAAACCGACTGCCGCGCCATATCTGATCCGCGCTCGCCGCACCGACCCGCATCGGGCAAGCTTGGCGCGTGGAACCTCCAGAGCGTGCGCTGCGTCACATGTTCATGAAGCGAATCGCGTGCGCCGGCGGCTTGGCTCTACTAGTCGCCGCCTGCGGCTACTCTCACGACATATCCGAGCCGACATCATCTAGTCGAAGCTCGCGTTAATCACAGTGATGTAGTTTGATGCGTGCATGCGGTTACCTCGCTTGAAGGTGTCGGCCAAAGATCGTCGGGAGCTCTGGTGCTCGGGCGTTAGAAAGCGAACAGCATTCATGAGCCTCGAAACGCGGACCCGAATGCACGTCCGTCCTTCGTAAGCCTCAATATCAAAGTCTGTCGGCTGCGCCACGCCGCTGCTGTAGCGCCGAGACCGAACCGATCAGGCAGATATGGCGCGTGCACGCGATTGCAAGCAACCGCTGCCGCACTTCTTGTTACCGGTTTCGTGAGGGACGGTGGATTGCCCGTCATGAGATGCGGGGTCGACGGTCGGCCCACGGCCGGACTGACTCGATTTGGGCACTCAAAGCGAGCAGCGTTGCCTCGTCGGCAGGGCGTCCGACGAGTTGGACAGACGTCGGCAGGCCGTTACCGTCTAGGCCCCACGGGACCACAGCGGCTGGTTGGCCAGTCGCGTTGAAGATCGCTTGGAAGGGCGAGCGTCCCATCGTCGCGTTGAGTGTTATGAACGCCCCTCGCCTTGTGAGTGTGCCGACGCGCGGTGGGCCGGTCGCCGTGCCTGGAGTGAGGACGACGTCGACGTCGTCGAAGATCGCGTTCACTCGGGCGGCGAGCGTGGCCTCGCCCGCTCGAACTGAGGCGATACGTCGGTCGGAGATGCGACCACCGGCTCGCGCCATCGACCGTGTGCGCGGTTCGAGTCGCTCGGGGTGCGCCATCTTCGCGACGTCGTCGTGAATGCCGCGCAGGTAGCGCGCCATGACATTCCAGCCTGCGGACATCACTGCGTAGTCCGGGGCGCGTTCCACGACGTCGTGACCGAGCGAACGGAGCAAGGTCGCAGCTTCTCTCACGGCAGCGTGCTGAGCTCGCCCAACGCGCGCAACGAGGCCGAGCGGGCTCTTCGTGCTGAACGCGATCCGCAGCCGAACCGGGGTGCGCGCGGCGGCGGCAACGAAGCCACCATCGGGTGGCGGCAACGTGGTCGTCACGTCGAGGAACAGGGCCGCATCCTCCACCGTACGCGTGATGGGACCGTTGACGATCAGCCCCTGCCATCCGTCATCATGCGGACCGAGCGGCACACGATCCCGCTGGGGCTTGATCCCATAGAGGCCACACCACGTAGAGGGAGTGCGGATCGATCCGCCACCGTCAGATCCGAGTCCCAACGGCGCGAGGCCTGCGGCAACTGCTGCCGCGGTTCCGCCGCTACTGCCCCCAGGCGACCGGGCGGGGTCCCACGGATTGCGCGTCACCCCGAAGGTCGCAGACTCCGTGAACGGCCAGATCGTCATCTCCGGGACGTTCGTCTTCCCTATCACGATCGCACCCGCGTCTCGCAGCCGACGCACGACCTCAGCGTCGCGAAGCTTCGCCGGTCCGTGTGCCGCGGTTCCCCATGGCGTCACCTCGCCCGCGACGTCGACGTCATCCTTGATCGCGATCGGGACACCGAGAAGTGGGAGTCGCTCTCCAGCGTCGAGGCGGCGTTGAGCATCCACCGCCTCGACGCGGGCGCTGGCCCGTCGCACGACGCGATACGCGTTCAGTTCACCGTCGAGGCGGGCGATGCGCTCGAAGTACAACTCGAGCAGCTCCGAGGACGTGATGTCGCCAGACGCAAGCATCCGGACCTGCTTCGCTGCACCTGCGAACGCCGTCGTGATCGCATCCATTGGGCGGCAAACGTAACTTGGGCTCCGTTCGCCGTCGGCATCGCGCTTGCAACCGCGAACCCGCACGGAATGCCCGATCGCGCGCAACCCGGCGAGTCCCGATCACTGGCAGATATGGCGCTCGTGCGTTGGCTGTCAGCGGCCACCGTAGGCTCGACGAATGACCAATATGCGGGTCGACGACAAGGTCGTGTTCGTGACGGGCGGCGGGCGCGGTATCGGTCTGGACGCAGCGCAGCGGCTCCATGTCCGGGGCGCAAGGCCGGTCATCGTCGACATCGATGAGGCGGCCGTCAAGGCTGAGGCTGGCCGCCTCGGAGAACGCGCGCTCGGCTTGGGCGGAGACGTCACCAACCGCGCCCAGATCGACACCGCGGTCGCGCAAGCGATCGCGACGTTCGGGCACATCGACGTCGTGATCGCGAACGCTGGGATCGCGCCGCCGGTCGAATCCGTACGCACCGGGAGCGAAGCAGCGTTCGATCGTGTGCTCGATGTCAACCTGCACGGCGTGGTCAACACCGTGCGCGCCACCTTGCCCGCACTACTCGATACGGGCGGATATCTCCTCATCATCTCATCGCTGTACGCCATCGTGAACGGTGCGCTCTCGGCGCCCTACGCGATGAGCAAGACCGCGGTCGAGGCACTCGGCCGGTCGTTACGTGTCGAACTCGCGGGCACCACCGTCGATGTCGGTATCGCCTATTTCGGATTCATCGACACCAAGCTCCTATGCGATGCAAGCGACAAACCTGGGATCGCTGAGCTTCGCCGCTCGGTACCGAGCTTCATTACGAACGTCGTACCCACCGGGCGGGCCGGAACCGCGATCGCGAACGGCGTAGCTGAGCGCGCCACCCGCGTCACCGCTCCGAGGTGGATGCGCCTCACGCTGCCCCTGCGCGGGCTGATCCAGTACCTCGACGGAAGCATGGTCAAGGACCGCAACGTCCGATCGGCAATCAACACCGCCGAGAGCGCTACCCGCGACTAAACCACACTTGGACGCGCATCCTCACGCCGCGCTCGTTCTCGCGAGGCGCCGAACGGCAGATACGGCTCTTCGGACAAGCCACAGCCCGGACCCGACACGAACTTTACGCCCCTCGCCACCACCGCTTGACAGAGGGGTGCCATTATGCGTGCGTGCTGCCTCGCGCGATCGCGACGTGCGTTACCTTCAGTTTTCTTGTGCTCTCTGGATGCGGAAGCCACACTGCTTCTTCGTCGACCGGCTCCCCGACAACGATTCGGGCGAATTCAGGACCACAGCTTCCGCAACGAGTGTCGGATTGGCTCGGCAAGCGCTACGCGGTCTCCCCGATCGGCCACGCGACCTCAGCGGATTGGGTCGTCACTACCCACGGCAATGCAGCGACGATCACAAGCGGTGTCGCTCCCGGCGACAAGACTCCCGTGTACCTCGTCGACGTGCACGGCAGCTTCGTGTGGCACCACTCGTGCCTGGCTGGCGCGCCACCTTCCGCGTGCACGAGCGTCGGGACTGACGAAGTGTTCACGGTCGATCCGCAACGCCTTCAAGTGCTCGACTTCGGCGTGGAGCCACGATCGCCCAACCTTGCACAGTTCGGTGCCGTCGGCCACATTGCACTTTGACGGGTGTCGGTACATATTTTCCTCGCATAACCGACCCAGAGCGACGCAATCTGTGCGTCGCCTGGAGGTTGCGGCATAGCTCAAGGAACACGCGGATGGGACTGCCGTACGTCGAAGCTCTCACCACGAACGGCTTTGACCCGTTCAGGGACAAGGACGAATGGGAAATGGTGAAGAAGGCGCAGCGCCGACGGCTCGTCGGGCTCATACCGCCACCCTTCCGACCCGTTGGAGAGGTGGTGTGGGACCTTGCTACCGACTGCGACAACCCCCTTCCGCCAGGTCAGCGGCACTGGTGGTTTCGGCTACATCACACTCGCTCGTAGGTGGGGTGTCCGGCATGTTGGACGGGCGGTACAGCGCCACGACAAAATCGTGCATGACGGGTGAGGCGAGCCCGCAGCGCAGCACGCTGCGCTGGAACGTCATCTTGACCCGGCGGCGTACCGTCGAAACCGGGGCTGTGCTGCCGCCCCCGCCGTGGTTCCGTACCGACGGCTCGCGGTGGTGCAGCCTCCGCCGCCGGGCAGTCCCACCCATCGCGGGAGGGACGTGAGCCATGCGGGCATCGTCTACCCCGCTTCGGAGCGGGCAGTTGACGGATGGCGGCGCAGTCTGAGAGCGGCGCTCGATGGGTTCGCGACGATGCCCTCGGGCTCTCGCCGGGGGCATCGTCAGCGGCACACTGTCGCTACCGCGAACGTAGACCCAACGCGTCAAAGTCCACAAGATCCCCCGGCCCTGAAACGCGCAGCACCGCGACGGGGAGTCGAGTCGTCGCTACTCGCGACTTGACACCTGGCGCATGGTTGGAGTCGGCGAGCTGTCTCGCCGACGTGCGACGCCTCCTCGTTGCTCAAATAGTGCGTCCCGGTGCGGTCCCGACTCGTTCGGGAAGATCGGGGACGACGCGCGATGGTCAGCAACGTGCGGCTGCGTCGCACGCACGACCACGATCAATGAGTGCTCGCGAGGCGCTACCAACGCGCATCTCCCGAGCGGACGGTCGCCAGAGGGCAGGAGTCGAAACCCTGCCATCACGCCAGAGGTGAGCAAACAATGGAACGTTCCTCAGATCACTCATCGCGACCGGACCTCGCGCCCGGTTTGTCCGTCGAGGTCCGCGTGAGAGACGAGCGAACAATGAAACGTCTCTCAGATCACTCACCGCGACCGAACCTCGCGCCCGGTACGTCGATCGAGGTCCGCGGTCATTTCCGCGGGGAGTGGAGTCGCGGATTTGAGGTCGCCGAGACAACGCACGACGGCTACTGGATCCGCCGCCTCTCCGATCGCTACCTCCTGCCCGTGGAATTCTTGGGTTCGGAGGTGCGTCGCGTGAGTTGACCTGGCATCAGCCTCGCTCGGATGATGTCAGCGCGTACGAAACGCGGCCTATCCGAGCGCGGCGATCGTGTCCTGCGGGCAAGACTCGACTAGAAGCTCGCAGTCCAAGACATGCACCGGTTCCAGTCCGACCATTTCCCGGGTGAGTAACCGGCCATTGGCGTTACGTCTTCGTCCGCATACGCCTTAACGCTCGCGAGACGTACCGACCCTGCCGTGATGGCGCGTCGCTGGCGGTCCTACGAAAGCGCGTGCGCGAGGTCGCGGGCCGTTGTTTGACCGTCACATCACTTCCAGTAATCCCCTGGTTGACTGTTGGCGCCGATTCGACGACGCCACGGAAGATGATCGCGATCTGCTGTGGTCGCGGTGCGGCGTGCGCGTCAGTCATTTGAAAAGGTGACTCGTACGCATGAAACCCGCGAGCAGTCCGAAGAATGCGCCCGCGAGGATCCCGATCCCGACAGCCATGCTGAGCCAGGCATTCCAATCGGGCTGCTCATTATGGACTGCGAGGGCGACCAGCCCGACGAAAACCCAGATTGCGACGGGCCCCGACACCGCGACCGACTTGATGATGGTCGCCCGCATTTTCTCTTCGGCGGTCGGTTGCTTGTCTGGGCGCGCTCGATCGAGTGCCTGGGACGCCGGAAGTTCGACATCACCGCTCACGCGCCCTCCTTCAGCAACTCGGCGCGGCCTGCGTCAGATCACTCGGTACGTGCTCATGATGCCCGCCCGGGAGCGACCCGGTCGAGTGGCGATCGGCAGATTGCCCCGACACCGCCTTGCAACCCACGCGCTCACGCTGATCCGCGTTGCGGGCGATGGACTGTTCGCGCTACAGGTGCGCGGCGGCTGCGGTCTGGACCGCTGCCACGATCGGGTCCCATTCGTGGTCGGGCTTGCGCGTGACCGTCACGAAATCGTTCACGCCGAAGATCGAGGTGACGCCACCAGCCGCGAACACCTCTTCGGCGAATCGGTTGCCGGCCGCTGCGGCTGCGCTCGTGACGTTGAGCGTCGTTGGGAGCGTCGTGTCCAACGTGAATTTCATCGCGTTGGGATTGGGGGTAGCAGAGGGAGAAGCATGAGCCATCTCTCGATCGTACGGCCGACACGAGGTGCGGTGCGGCAGATCCACGACGGCCCGACGGCGAAGAGCAAGGTGCCGCAAAAGCCGTCCACCAACTAGTGCCGCGTCAGCAAACGTTTGCGATGACCGCCTGAGGACACAGGCAATCTGTGCGCGCTGAGCCGACTGCGAAGGGTTGCCCGCTCTGGCAGCATTGCGTCTCGGTGGAGATCGTGACCGAACCTCGCGACCCGCAAGTCGGCAACTATTGGCGCGCCCCGAGAGTCTTGGGGGCGATCATGGTTGTCTTCTGTTGGTACGCGTTCGGACTCCGGGCGGTCGTTTTTTTGGCGCTCATCCCTTTCGCCGTGATCCTCGCGCTTGCATGGAGTGCTTCGCCGATCAACCTCTGCCTCCTCGGTACTCAGCGTGAGGCCGACACGTTGCTGCACGCGTGCGCGTCGCTCGACCGCCGATCTGGCCGCTTGGACATCGCTCCCGATCGGATGCGGTCGTCGCCTTGGACTTGGAAGCGTTACAGGGACGGCACCCTCGACATCGCGCCCGATCGGTTGCGCTGGTCGCCTTGGAAGCGTTACCGAAACGTCGTCGCGCCGATCGACGTGAGCGCCCGCGAGATCGAGCGCGCGGTGCTCTACACGAGAAAGGGCTTCCCCGGCCCTGGGAGTGTCCGACTGGAACTCCAATTCGGTGACGGCGCGACGAGCCTCGTCGTGCGCGAGAACGCCAACAGGATCGCGCACGCGCTACGCGCGATGTAGCAGCAGCGAAGACCCGCCCCGAAACGGCTATCGGTACTCGCCGAGATGACGCCTGATCGGGCAATCTGTGCGCCGATGAGGATGGCCTTTTCGGTCGGGGAGACGGTTGCCGAGTTTCGGCGGAGCGCGATGACTGGCCGAAGTGAGCTACGCGTTGGCGACGAGATCGTTCCCCTTCAGAGTCCGTTTCGGGTCACGGCACATTTCGACATCCACGCACGGACCGTGTGGCGTCGGTCTGTCAATGATCACGAGGTTGAGATTGTTAGGTCCCGGCCCCGACTCTTCGGCGGCTTGCGGCGAAGCTCCTACACGGTTGCTGTGGACGGCCTCCTCGTCGCCGAGATGACGGGTAGGTAGCACAGAACTGCCGCTATGCGCTCGCCCCGATGACGCGCGATCGGGCAGTGTGTGTGCATGGACATGGAGTTCGTGGCCGGGGTCTGCGCTGACGGGCCTCTGGCCGGGCATGAGGTCAGAGCGATCAACGAGGTCGGTTGGTCTTGCACGATCTCGACGCTCTCTTCGAACCGCGCGACAAGGAAGAACCCGTGCATCTACGAAGTCGTGTCGCTTGCATCGCCAGATGAGCCAGCGGTACTCCGCTTCGTTCGCGACGCTCCTTCGCTACCGGGGTACCCCCAGGCGCCCCTGAGGTCCACGACCGACCTCGGCTCCACACTCGACGAGACGCCATAACTGCCGATCGGCTCGGCTCGAGATGCGGCATCCTGGAGGCATGGACCAGGTCCGCGTCGAGGAACTCCAAGCACGACAGCGGGCGTGCGCGCAGAAGGCGAAACGTCTCATCGCGCGCTCGGTGCAATACGGAACGGCGTTGACCACTTCCGAACGTGCGCGGCTGGATCAACTTCACGTCGAACGGGAAGCGATCGACGCTGAGCTGGAGCAAGCGTTTCGGTCGCCTGGTGAACCGAGCGCCGATCGGCGTTGGTCTCAACGGGTCATTGCAACGCGGTGTCGAGTGCTTGGGATGGTGTCATCCAGCCGAGGGTTTGT
>JALYLU010000161.1 GCA_030774075.1 Actinomycetota bacterium
CTCGCGGACGGCCTCGTCCCGACGAAGTCGGGCGCCGGGTACTGGATCGCCTTCGCGGATGGGACCGTGCGGGCGTTCGGCGACGCGGCATCGGTCGGGCTCCCGCCGATCCGGCTCGCGGCACCCGTGGTCGGCATCGCAACATCCTGGGCGTCGTCGTCGGGGTTCGCGCTCCCACTCCTCGAGTTCGCGCGTGCCCTCGCAAACGCGCCCGGCTCCCAACGGACGTGGGTCGGACCCCACGAGGTCGCGCTCACGTTCGACGACGGTCCCGGGGCCGACACGCCCTCGGTGCTCGCCGTCCTCGCGCTCGACAATGTTCCCGCGACGTTCTTCACGGTCGGGTACCTGGCCGCGACGCGCGCCGACCTGCTCGCGGCCGAGGCGAACGCGGGGATGTCGGTGGAGGACCACAGCTGGGACCACCCCGACCTCACCCGTCTGTCGATACCCGCCATCGACGACGAGCTCACCCGTGCCGCAAACGCGATCCAGGCTGGGATCGGCCGCCGGCCGACGTGTTTCCGTCCGCCATACGGGTCGACGAACAGCACGGTCGCGGCCGAAGGCGCAAAGCTCGGACTGGCCCAGATCCTGTGGAACGTCGATCCTTCCGACTACCTACAGCCCGGCGCGACCGTCATCGCCGCCCGAGTACTCGCGGCCGGGACGGGCCGCGGTCTCGTCGTCGGGCTCCACGACGGCGGCGGCGACCGGAGTCAGACCGTCGCCGCCCTCCCGGCGATCATCGAAGGCTTACGCGCCCGCGGCTACACGTTCGTCCGTCTCTGCGCGTGAACCCTGGTCGTCGGGGTGCGAACGCGCCAGAGTCACATGTGATCGGCATGACCATTCCGGTAGGAGGCCGTCATGAGGTTCGCGAATCGCTCCGATGCCGGCCGCCAACTTGCCGGTCGGCTCTCGACGTTGGCACGGGAGGACCTGGTGGTGCTCGCACTCCCGCGCGGTGGTGTTCCGGTCGCGTTCGAGGTCGCGTGCGAGCTCGGCGTGCCCCTCGACGTGATCGTCGTTCGCAAGCTGGGCGTGCCGCTCCGGCCCGAGCTCGCGATGGGAGCGATCGGCGAGGAAGACGTGCTGGTCGTCAACGACGAGGTCGTACGTCGAACCGGCGTGAACGCGTCGCACTTCGCCGGAGTCGTTGCGCGTGAGCGCGAAGAGCTTGCCCGCCGCGTCGCGCGATTCCGCGGATCGCGGACGCGGGTTTCGCTCGTCGGCCATACCGCGCTCATCGTCGATGACGGCATCGCGACGGGCTCGACTGCGCTCGCGGCGTGCCGAGTCGCGCGCGCCCAGGGTGCCGAGCGTGTGTTCGTGGCTGCGCCGATCGGACCTCCGAGCGCGATCGACGCGCTGCGCCAAGGCGCCGACGAGGTGATCACCCTCGAAACTACGGAATCGTTCCGCGCGATTGGCGAGTTCTACGACAACTTCTCGCCGACGGCCGACGACGAGATCGTGCGCCTATTGGGTTGAGCTTCTGCGACTACCGGTCCGATAGTTGTCGATCCAGTGTTCTGCCGAGCGCCGTTCGGCGAGCGGGATCCGGTGGCGGTGCCAACGGTCACGAACGGCGACGGAACTCGGCCAAACGAGCGCGGCCAGGGCAGAGGCAAGCGTGCGGAGCCGGCGGTTGTTGCGGGCGACGTGGGCGTAGCCTTTCGCGGGGCGAAGGTGCGCTCCGGCCCTTTGGTCGCGATCGGCGCGGTAGGCGGTCCAGGCGATCTCGTTGAGGTCGACGTTGCGTCGTTGACGCTCCGTGGCGTAGCGATCGACCAGGATGGTGCGCTCGGCGGCCGCGGAGTTCGGGTCCGCCGACAATCCGCCGGTCTGAACGGTATACGCAGTCTCTGCATGGTCTACCGGAGCCAACGGGGAGGCCAGCGCCAGCCGCGTCCACAGGTCCCAGTCGGCGAGGGTTGAGAGTCGCTCGTCGAAGCCGCCGGTTTCGACGACGAGTTGGCGTCGTGCCATGACCGTTGACGCACCTCCAGGTATGGGGTTGCATGCCAGGACGAGGTCGGCGAGGTAACTGCTGGCCGGTGCGCGCTGCCAGCCCAGGAGGCGGAGGCGGGTATTGACGAGGACCGCGCTGGTGCATGACCAGCCGGCGCCCGGGACCTGTTTTAGGGCGTGGAGCTGGCGGGTGAGCTTGTCGGGTGCCCAAAGGTCGTCGTCGTCGATGAAGGCCACCCATTCGCCGGTTGCGGCGGCGAGGCCGCGGTTGCGCGTCGCGGAAACCCCGTTGGGCTGATCGTGGCGAAGGGAGTGCAGCCGAGGGTCGGTGATGGCCGCCAGGTATGCGCCGGTTTCGTCTTGGGAGCCGTCGTCGACGACGAGTACCTCGATATGGCGATGGGACTGACACAGGATGCTGGCGACGGCCCGGGCGAGGAACGCGACCCGGTTCCGGGTCGGCACGACGACGGAGACGAGGGCGTCTAGTCGATCGTCCATTGCCGGGGAGGGGTGAGGAGGCCCGTGGCGGGCTGGCCCCGTACCTCGAAGGCGAGCGCTTTCCACAACATGGCGTAGGGACGTTCCCAGCGCGATTCGTAGATCCCGACGTCGAGGAAGTAGCGGCCGCCGGCGAGATCGAGGCGTTCGAGGTGGAGGCGAATGGTTCCGTGGGTAGGCAGCTGTCCGACCGGGTGACCGTCGCCGTCGGTGCTCAGGTTGAGGAAGTAGCTGCCGTTGGCTGCGTCGTGCGCGTGGACCCCGATGACGGCGTCGGGGACGAGCTCGTGGGTCGTGAAGTCGATCTCGATGGTGACGGGGGCGCCGGACCGGATGGTGCCGACCGGGGAGCCGCGAGGTCCGATCAGCCGTACGTCGCTGATCTCGACCTCGCCCGAGCCGATGCGTGCGCCGCCGTCGGCGAGCAACTCGGGTGGGGGGACCGCCTCGAGCATGGCGTTGGCGTAGCGCTCGAGCACGCCCTCGGTCTCGCCGACGACGCGCACGTGTCCGTCGGCGAGCCAGATCGTGCGGGAGCACAGACGGGCGATGTGGCTCGGTTCGTGGGACGTGAGCATCACGGTGACGCCGGTGTCGGACATGCATTTCAGGTAGTTGAGGCATTTCTCGCGGAAGCGGAGGTCGCCGACCGCGAGGACCTCGTCGAGGAGCAGGATCCGGGCGTCGACGTGCACGGCGATGGCGAATGCCAGGCGCAACTTCATCCCGTCGCTGAACGTCCGCAGCGGCTGGTCCATCTTGTCGCCGAGCTCCGCGAACTCGGCAATGGCAGGCAACCGGGCCACGGACTCGCGGCGACTCATCCCCGCGAGGATCGCCCCGGTCAGGGCGTTCTCGGTACCCGAGAGCAACGGTTCGAGCACGCCGCCCAGGGACAAGATGCCCGTGACCTCCGATGCGACGCGCACGGAGCCGGCGGTGGGCCGGGTGGTTCCGGCGATGATGCGCAGCAGGGTTGACTTGCCGCTGCCGTTGCTGCCGACGACGCCGACGGCCTCGCCCTCCCTTACCGACAGGTTGACGTCGCGCAACGCCCACCGTTCGACGCGGCCTCGTTCGAGTGAGAGGAGGCGGCGGCCCGAGCCGGTGAAATCGACCCGATATCGCTTGTGGACGTGGTCGAGCTCGACGACGTTCACAGCTGGTCGACGAACGTCGCGCTCGCCCGGTGGTAGATCGCGTAGCCGCCGGCGAACACCGCGGTCGAGAAGAGCGCGACCAAGAGCAGGGGGAGCGCGTCCGGGAGGCGGTGGTAGATCAGGACGTCGCGGTAGGCGCCGAGGAGGCGGGCCATGGGGTTGAGGTCGTAAAAGAACTTGAGGGTGTTGGGCAGCAGCTTGCGAGAGTAGAAGACCGGCGTGAGGTAGAAGCCGAGCAGGAGAGCGAGGCCGGTGAAGATCTGGACGTCGCGCAGATAGACGTTGGCGCTGCAAAGCGCCATCCCGAACCCGAGGATCAGGAGCAGCTCGATGGCCATGAGCACCGGCAACAAGAGGGAGGAGAGCCCGATGCCGCCGCTGAAGACCAAGAACACGGCGATGATCGGCAAGGCCGCCACGAAGTCGAGCATGTCGGTGAGGACGCTTACGACCGGCGCCGCGGCCCGGGGCACGCCGGGACGCAGCAGCAGGTCGGGTCGCACGATCACGCTGATCGTGGCCGACACCAGCCCGGAGGCGAACCATGTCCACGCGACGATGCCGATGAACAGGAACGCCGGGTATTCGGGGATGTTGCCGACGTGGATGACCCGGGTGAACACGTAGGCGAACACGGCGAAGCGCAACAGCGGCTGGCCTACCGACCATATCCAGCCGAGGAACGCCCGCCGGTAGCGGAGGCGGAACTCGCGCGAGACGAGATTGACGACGAGATCGACGCTGTAGCGGGCGTGGCGGTAACGCGTTCGGCGGTAACGGCCGCGGCGGTTCGGCCGTCGTCGGGAGCGGCCTATCTCCATCGGCTTGGCTTCGTCCGCGGCCGGCCGGCGCGGGACCCGTTGGTCGCGGTCATCGGTTCGGCGCGGTCGGGCGCGAATGGCGCTGGGACCGCGAGCCACGGGGCGTCCTCACTTCGGCCCCATCGTCGGACGCGCAACCGGGCCCGGGCGTAAGCGTCGGGTCCGGCGACGAACCCTTTGGCCTCTGTCAGCCAGATCGCGAGCGGTTTGGTCGACTCGCCCCGGCGGATCGCGTTCAGGCCCCGCCCGTACCACGCGGGGAGGGTCATGACCAGGTGCCGGACGGCGCGGAGGTCGCCGTCGCGTTGCAGGGTTGCGAGCTGTTGGGCGACCGCGCCTTTGTAGTAGCCGAAGAGCTGGCGGTGTAGCGACGCGTCGTCGCGGCGGTGGCGGTGCCATACCAGTGCAGACGGCTCGTAGACCACGGTGTGTCCGGCCTTCAGCACCCGGTAGAGAAGGTAGCTGTCTTCCCCGACGCCGGTCGGCATGCCCGGGCCGAGTGCCTCGTCCATGAGCCCGATCTCGGGGTCGTGCAGCGCCGACATCCGAAAGGCGGCGTTGCAGGTGCCGCCGAGATTCCAGGTGGGTACCGCTCTGCGGCCCCAGACGAACCAGGACCGGTCGGCTTCCCAGCGTTGGAAGCCGCGCCCCAGCGGCTGATGTTGCTCGAATGCCTGCTGCGCGGGGGTGTCCAACTGCACCGGGAGGATGTTGCCGGTTACTGCCATGACGTCTCGACGGTCGAACGGCGTCACCAAGCGGTCCAACCAGTCGGGCGCGGCGACTGCGTCGTCGTCGATCACTGCGACGATGTCGGCCGACGCGGCAAGGATGGCCCGGTTGCGGGCGTAGGCCGCGCCCCGCCGCGGCTCGCAGACGAGTCGAGCCGCTCGGAACTCGGTGACGACATGCGCCGTAAGTCCCGACGACGGGTTGTTGTCGCAGACGACGATCTCGGCGCCATGTCGCTCTGCTTGTCCGTCCAGGGATTCGAGGCAGCGGCGCAGGTCGTCGGGGCGGTCGAGCGTGGCGACGACGACCGCGACCCGACGCCGCCCGGGTTCAGCCTCGACGGCGAGGGCGGCGTCGGGTGCCGGCCGGGCCGACGTCTGCATCGCGGCCCAGCTGGCGAGGGCGATCACCTTGCGGCGGTTGACGTCGCGCTCGTCGGCCTCAATTATTTCGAAACGCAGTTGCTCGACAATGGCGTCGCGCAGCTCGAGCCCCGACACCGTCCCGGTCACGCCGTAAACGTCGACTACCCCGACGGGTGTCGGCCCGTGACACACGAAGCAGCGGACGCTGCCATACCCGTCGAGGCCGGTGAGGTCGGTGATGCCGGCGCGGATGTCGACGGTGCGTACCGCCATAGCTGTCGAGGCGGCCGGTGGTGGGTTGCGTGACGGCGGCAGGACGCATACGAGCGGACCGGTCGTGCGTTCGATGCGCGCCGCGGCGTGCCGTGCCCGCCGGTATCGCATGGCGAGCACTGCGGAGAGGTCGCCGCGCACCTCGTCGAGCACAAGAGCCGGCGGCAGCCAGTTCGGGACGGCGATCGAGCGGGCCAGGCGCCGAGCGTTGTGCAGAGGTTGCCAGCGAAGCGAGAGTTGTCGTATGGCACGGCCTTCGTCCGGTGCTCGTCGCTTGGCCGCTTGGAGGTACGAGTAAAGGGAGCCGTGGGCGCGGACCTGACGTCGGAGCTCGGGAATCGTTTCTCGGTGCCGGTGACGGACGAGCGCGGCAGGCGCGTACACGAGCGTCCACCCGCGCTTGAGCACACGGAAGAACATGTCGAGGTCTCCCGCCCCGCCGGTGATCGTGCCGACGTCGAGGGCGGGATCGAACAGGCCGATGTCGGCGAATACCGAGCGCCGGAAAGCCATGTTGGCGCCGGTGCCGAGCAGGCCGGTGCCGACGAGCGCTCCGACGCGGGGACCGCTCGGCGTACGCTGGGCTCTGATCCACCGGCGCTGAAAGCCGCGTCCGAAACCGCCGTAGCGCTCGAACCACACCTGCCCCTCGGTTCGGAGCTCGAGCGGTACCACCAAGCCGGTGACGGCCATCACGTTGGGATCGGCGGCGAAGACCTCGGCAAGGGCACCCGCCCAGCGTGGGTCGACGACAACGTCGTCGTCGGTGAACGCCACCACGTCACCGCGGGCCTCGGCCACGGCCCGGTTGCGGGCCCAGTCAAGACCCGGCCGCGGCTCGCACACGTAGCGAACTGCCGGGAAGGTCCGCACGAGCCGGGCGGTCGCATCCGACGTGGGCGCGTTGTCGATGACGAGCAACTCGCAACCGAGCTCCAGCGCCTCCAACGACCGCAGCGTTCGAGCGAGCTCGTCCGGTCGGTCGCGCGAGCACACGGCGACCGTCACCGCGGGCACCGTCGTCGACACCGGCGGCTTTCTCGCTTCTGTCAGGTCCTCAACGCGATGGTTCGTGCCGTGGGGAGGGCCGGCGAGCAGGTCGTCGAGCCGCACCCGGGCGATCTCCCATGGCATCCAAGCGTTGACGCGGTCGCAGATGAGGCGCGCCGCGCAGCGACCGTCAGCGACCGGGGCATCGATCGTGCCGATGGGCACGCCGTGAACGCGCACGATGACGAGCACCGACACCGCATCGCCGAGGTCGACCAGATTGGCCACCGGTTCGGCGATGTCGACGTCGACCACTCGGACCGGCACAGCCGCGCGCCACGTCGCCATATTCCACCCGCCAAGTACCACGATCGTGTCCGGCGCGGCCATTGTCCACACCAACCCAGGCTGAGACTATAGACGGATGAAGTCCGTCCGCCCCCTCCGAATCGTCGTCCAATGAATCGACGTAATTGCCGCCGGCTCGCCACATGAACGGTTTCTCGCGCGCGCGGCGGCTCATTCGGGCGACGGCGACGAATCTGACGCAGTCCCACCGCGCCCAGACGCTGCGCCGCGCGTTGCACGACAGAATCCACGCCGCCGGGCCATTTGAACGGAAGCGGAGCTCAGTGGGGTCCGATTTAGACGACGCACCGGTGGAAGGCGAAAGCGACGCGAAAGTCGTCTCAGAGGCCGTCGAGGACTGGGCTGCGTATCTGGTCGTCGGCGGCTGGCGAAGCGAGAAGAAGCGGCTGCTCGACTATGTCGCGAACGCGCCGTTCGATCCGCAGGTCATCCCTTCGAAGCTGTTGGCGCAATGGTGGCCCGAGATCGCGAGGACCCGAGCGGTTGTCTCGATGGACACGACCGAGTGGTGGGCGCTGCCGTATGGCGAGCGGACCGTCGTGGACGCGCTGGTGCGCCACGTCCGGCCTCGTGTCGCCTTCGAGTTCGGCACGTTCATGGGCGCGACCACGGCCCTGATCGCCGACGCTGCGCCTCCGGGCGCGGTCATCCACACGATCGACATCCCACCCGACGCCTTCGAGTCGGAGGGTTTCGCCGAGCGGTACGAGGCCCAGGGCGGTGCGCCCGCCGAGTTGCTCGGCTCGAGGTTCCGGGACCGCGACGACGCATCGAATCGGATCGTCTTTCACCGCGCATACAGCAAGGACTTCGATTACACGCCTCTTCGCGGAAAGGTCGACTTCATCCTGATCGACGCGTCACACGACTACGACGACGTTTTGCGTGATAGCGACCGGGCGCTCGAAATGCTCAGCCCGTGGGGCGTCATCGTGTGGGACGACTACGACTGGTTCCAGCCCGCGGTGGTGCAGGCGCTCAATGAGCTCGGCCGCCGGGTTGACCTTTGTCACGTCGCCTCGACCCGTCTCGTCGTGCACCGGGGACGGGGCTTCGAGCTCCCCGCCGACTTCGACGACGAAGCCATCGACATCGTGCGCGCTGTGCATCCCTACACGCTCACCGGGCCGGAGCGGGTGGTCGCTTTGCGGGACGCGGTTGACTACGTCACTCGCGCCGGCGTGCCCGGTGCCATCGTCGAGTGCGGGGTGTATCGGGGCGGAAGCATGATGGCGGTAGCGCACACGCTCGTGGCGCGGGGCGACGCGAGTCGGCATCTCTACCTCTTCGACACCTTCAGCTCCATGCCACCCGCCAGTGAGCGCGACGTCGACATCTGGGGGCGATCGGGCCGCCTCTGGGAGGAGACGGCGAACTCGCATCCCGACTGGTCGTACTTCTCGCCGAGCGAAGTCGAAGACCTCATGGTGGGTACCGGATACCGCCGCGAGCTCGTGCATGTCGTCGCGGGCCTCGTCGAAGACACCGTCCCAGCCGAAGCACCGGAAGAGATCGCCCTGCTACGTCTCGACACCGACTGGTACCAATCCACCGCGCACGAAATGGAGCACCTCTTCCCGCGGGTCGCCGACGGCGGCGTCGTGATCATCGACGACTACGGGTTCTTCCTCGGAGCCAAAGAAGCAGTAGACGAGTACTTCGCCGCGAAGGGCATGACCGTTCTCCTGCACCGCATCGACGACACAGGCCGGGCGCTCGTCGTTCGGCGACAACGCCAGCCATGACGAAACAGCAATCCCTCGAGGGTGCGGCTGCGGTTCCGGACAAGCACTACCTGGCCGCCGCAAACTACAAAGGTCGGCGGCGGCTCCGCTGGTTCGGCCGCGTCCTCCTCGTGATCATCTCGGTCGTCGTGCTCGCCGTGGCCGTCGTCGGCGCCGGCATGTACTGGCATAACCGTCAGGAAACGGACGACCTCTCCGTCGAGCAGCGTCAGCAACTGCGGGAATGGCTATCTGCGCACAACCCCGACTTCTATCGCCTCGGAGCCGCCATCAACACCGTCGGCGCGGCCACCAGCCGCGCGGACGTGAAG
>JALYLU010000162.1 GCA_030774075.1 Actinomycetota bacterium
CATGCAGCGGACGCCTTGCTCCGCGAAGTAGTGGAGGGTCTCGGCCGCGTCGCCCCGAATCTTCTCCTCGAACACGAGGAGCGCCGACGCGCCGAGCCCGTCCGGCAGGTCCTCGTCGACGAGCGCCGCGTCGGTATGCGCGAGGAGCAGGACCCGTTGTCCGTCGCCCGCGAGCCGGTCGGCCTCGGCGCGCACCGCATCGTCCAGAGCGCGTTCGGTCCACACCATCTCGGGCGCACCCAGCACCCACGTGCCGCGCTCGCCGAACGTCGCGCCACTCCACTTGCGGCCGGACGAGAATGGCGTCGCGGCCGTCCGGACCCAACCCTCGGGCGCCGGGAATGCCTCGCACAACGCATTCATCGTCGCATTGCGATTGTCGTCGTCGGCGAGCGCGCCCAGCGCCTCGGACACCGGATCGTCGGCCTCGATCTCGCGCACGTGTTGAAACCTGATCACGCCCTCGGTGAGCGTGCCGGTCTTGTCGAGCAGGATGACGTCGACCCGGGCGAGTCCCTCGACCGCCGGGAGCTCCTGCACCAGCACGTGCCGCCGCGCGAGCGCGACGGCTGCGACGCCGAATGCCAGGCTCGTGAGCAGAACGAGACCTTCCGGCACCATCGCGACGACCCCGGCGACAACGCCCGCGATCGCCGCCCGATTGGTGTCCTGCACCCGGAACTGGCTGAAGGCGAGCAGCACCGCCGTCGGGAGCAGCGCCCATTGCACGTATCGCAGGATCCGGTTGATGCCGTCCATGAGCTCGGAACGGGTGAGCGTGAAGCGGCGTGCTTCGGTTGCGAGGCGGCGCGCATACGCGTCCGGGCCGACATGCGTGGCTTGGAAGCGCCCCCGGCCCGCGACGACGATGCTCCCCGACAAGACCTCGGCGCCCACCTCCTTCGCAATGGGGTCGGACTCGCCGGTCAGCATCGATTCATCGACCTCCAGGCCGTCGTCGGCGCGCAGGACCCCGTCAGCCGGGACCTGATCTCCGCCAACCAGGTCGCAGAGATCATCGAGAACCACCTCGATGACGGGTAACTCCCGGACGACGCCGTCGCGCACGACGCGCGCCCTCGGCGCGTTCAGAACCGCGAGGCGGTCGAGCGTCCGCTTCGCGTGGTACTCCTGAACGACCCCGATGAGCACGTTGAACAGGAGCACGATGCCGAAGAGCGCGTCCTGGCCTTCGCCGAATACGAGGATCAGCACGAACGCAGTTCCGAGGATCGCGTTGAACCGGGTGAGAACGTTGGCCCGAAGGATCTCCGTGACCGTCCGGCTCGTGCGTTCGTCGGCGGCGTTCACCTGCCCGGTGCGCACCCGCCGCGCCACTTCGTCCGCGGTCAGCCCGTCGGGCCCCGTGGTGGAAGCGGCACCCGCGACTCCGGTGTCGCTCATCGCGCAAACGCTACCGACCGCGCCCAACACCGGCGTGCCCGTGCGCCGGAGCACGCGGTTCGAGCCGGTACCGTGACACCCCTATGTCGCAGGCACCGCCTACCACGTGCTACCGGCATCCCGATCGGGAGAACGGACGGCGCTGTACCCGCTGCGGGCGGCCTGCATGTCCCGAATGCCTGCGCGAGGCGTCGGTCGGCTCACACTGCATCGACTGCGTGAAGAGCGCCGCGCCCAGCGCCCGGCAGCGGGTCGGCCTGTTCGCGCGCGGCGAGAACATGCTCGCGACGAAGATCATCATCGGCGTGACGGTCGCCGCGTTCGTGCTCATCGGTGTGCGGGACGGCGGGAACTTCGCCGGCACGGGACGGACGGCCTTCGACCTCGAGCTCTACGGGCCCTTCGTGCACCAAGGCCAATGGTGGCGAGTGTTCTCGGTTTCGCTCGTGCACGGCGGCTTCCTCCACCTGTTCTTCAATATGCTCCTGCTGTGGATCGTCGGGCAGCTGCTCGAGCCCGGCGCCGGACCATTGCGGTTCGGCCTCCTGTACATCGTGTCGGTGGCCGCCGGATCGGCCGGCGCGCTGATCGCGCAACCGCATGCCCTCTCGGCGGGCGCATCGGGTGGCGTGTTCGGTGTCGCAGCCGCGGCGACGATCGTGATGCATCGCCAGGGGGTGCGCTTCTGGGACACGGGTTTCGGACCCCTCCTCGCCATCAACTTCGTCCTCGACTTCTTCATCCCGAACGTCTCGATCGCGGCGCACGTCGGCGGCCTGATCGGCGGCCTGCTCGCCGCCGAGGCAATGCTGCGGGCGCGTCGGGCCGGGCGACCGGAACTGGGTGTCGCCGGCGCGATCTTCATCGGCGTCGCGGCCGTGGTCCTCGCGCTCGCGGTGGCGAGGTAATTGTTGTAGCCGATCGTCGGAGCGGAGTGTGATGGACGATCACGAGTGGTATTGGTGCCTCGAGCACAAAGCCGCGGAGCGCGCGGACGGCGGATGCCCTCCCGATAGGCGTCTGGGTCCGTATCCGTCGCGCGAAGCGGCCGAGCACTGGAAGGAAAGGGTCGAGGCGCGCAACGAGGCGTGGGATGCCGCGGATAGGTCTTGGAGCGGCGAGGACTGAGAGGCTGCGCTGCTACCGCGCCAGCTCTTGCGACGGAACGAGCTCGACGGCTCCGGTGTCGTCGTCTTCGATGAACCGGAACCCGCACTGTCGCGCCAGCACGGCTCGACCCTCGCGCGGACCGGTCGCGAGGATCTCGTCTCCCGCGGCCAACGTGATGCGGCGGGGCCGGTAGAAGTACCGGCCCTCGCGCCGGATCGCGAGCAGATGAAAGCCCGTGTCGTTGCCGATCTGCGTACCGGCGACGACGACACCGTCGAGCGCGCTCCCCGGTGCGATCGGGTACTGCACGAACACTTCGTCGGCCTCGCCGAGTGCGACCGCGAGGACGGGATGCATCTCCTCCTCCTGCTCGACGAGCCACACGAGCTGCTGCGCGGCGTCGCCGACCTCCTCCGAAGCCGCGCCGAGGTGCAGCAGGCCGCGCAGCCCCGACGGGTCGACCGTCTCGGCGCCGGCCCGCAGTACCCAGAGCTCGAGTTGTTCGCGCATCTCGTCGAGGCGATCCTCCAGCTGCGTCACCTGGGCGGCCAGGCCCTGGTCGTTCAGGAGGAGCGCGCTGTATGCCAGGCCGACTGCGGCCTCCGATAGGTTTTTCATCTCGACCAGCACGTCGACCGCGCGGTCGAGATCGGAGATGGCCGGGTCCTCCTCGACGCCCGCGGGCCGCCACTCGGGGGCGCCGGCGAGCACCCGAACTTCGCCGATGCCCTCGCGGGCGCCGCGCAGGATCAACACGTCGTCCGGGAGGAGATGCTCGTCGCCGTCGGGATCGATGAGCCACTCACGGCCACGCCGTATCGCGACCACGCGCATGCCCACTTCCATCGGCAGCTCGACGTCCTCCAGCGACCGGTTCACCAGCGCGGACTCCGCCCGCACCCGCACGCGGTGCGACACCTCCTCGGCTCCCGCGAGATCGGCGACGAGCGACGCGGGAATCCCGAGATGATGGGTGACGACCCGCGCGATGTCGACGGCGGCGTTGCCCATGCGTTCGATCGCGGAGACGACGTGCAAAACGCTCGACATCTGTTCGGCCTCGCGCTTCGAGCGCGCCGCGAGCACACAGACCTCGCGCATCTCGTGCACGAGCTCGGTGAGACGTTCCTCGAGCTCGTGTACCTCGTCGGCCATGCGCGTGTCGCCGAAGAACAGTGAGGCGTACCCGAGATCGACCATGAGCTCGGAGGTGTCTTTCGCCTCCGACAACATGGCCTTCAGGTTTCGGGGTCGTTCTTCCATGGAGGTGACTGCTCCCGCGCAGCTCAGGTCAGGCCCAGGAGCACGATCGCCAGGATAAGCGACAGCGCGCCCAAGAGGTCGAGGCTCGACGTGACGATTGGAATGCCGTGATTGTCCGGGTCGAGGCCGTGCCGGTGCGTCAGCACGGCGGAGTAATAGCCGACGATCACGGACGACGTAGTGGCGAGGAAGCCGGCGATGAGGCTCACGCCCAACATTCGCGCCGCGCCCGGGCTCCGGAAGTGGACGACGTGCGCGGCGATGACCGAGGACAGCCCGAGGAAGACGAAGACGGGGATCGCGTACAGGTACACGAGCAGGACGTCGTCGCTCGCCGCCCGCCATGGAGAGCGGCCTTCGCCGAGCGTTCCGAGGTGCAGCCGGGTGCTCACCCGCGCCGAGAGGATGGCGCCCAGCGAGCCCGAGTCCTCGAGGAAAGGTGGCACCAGCACGATCAGTGCCGGGTATGCGAGGAAGGACTCGAAGCGCTTCTGGATCGTCATGCCGGCGAGGACGTCGACCGCGCCCGCGAGCACGAGGATGGGCAGCGATTCCACCACGATGCGACGCATCAGCGACAGGCCCTTGGCCCGTAGACCGAATGCGGCCGCGCCGACTGCGATCGCCACACACGCGAGCGCGACGATTGGCGTGAAGATTCGGATGTCGAGCAGGTAGGTGGCGAGGAACAGGCTCGGAAGGGTGACCATGTCGCCCGCGGCCGTGACGATCGGCGCGGCGACGTTGTCGAGATCGAGGTCGCGGTTCGCGCAGAACGCGGCGACCGCGACCGTCAGTACGAGCACGACGACCGACGACAACACCGCTCCCACGACGGAGACGACCATGAAATCCGCGATCGAGATCGTGTTGCCGATGCCGAACGCGTCCACCATCACCTTCGCCAGCACGGCGAGCACGGCCGAGATCGACAGCGACGAGACGATCGCCGCGGCCATGTTCTGACCGACGGGCGTGTCGATCCGTCGTGACAGCCGGAACGTCCCGGCATGGATCTGGGTGCCCAAACGGCTTCCGAGGGCGCCGAACACGTTGCCCCGCATTCCGATCGCGGCCGGGACGAGGACGATCAGGCCGGGCAGGAGCTCGAGCGTGTGGGTGATGGAGGCCAGCGTGAGGCCGGTGACGAGATCGCCGCCCGAGGAGATCAGGAGCGCGACGAAGCCCGCCCGGACCCCAGCGAAGTCCGCGCGGAGAAACGCGACGAAGCGCGCGCCGACACGACGCGAGGAGCGAGGCATGAGGAACTAGGCGGGTCAGCCATCTGAAATCCTCCGGAACCCGTCAAGGCTACCCCGTACCGCTCAATGCGCGAAGCGCCACCTCGTCGCAGTGGCCTGGAAGAGCGTCGACTCCTTGGCGATGTCGTGCGCGAGCCATCCGAACACCACGCTCGGGCGAACCACGTAGACGACGTCGAGGAAGTCGAGTGTCATCCCCCAGTCGTACTTCGGCTCGTATTCCTCGATGAACTCTCGGCGGACCTGCTCGTCGTCGACCGCACGTGCGGTTCCTTCGAGGATCACACAGTCGTCGGCGTCCTCGAGGTTCACGGTGACGCGCGGGTCGCGCGCGATGTTCGATGCGTGCAGAGCACCGGTCGAGAACTGCACGGTGTCGTCGAGCCAGACGCCCCACACCGGGCGTACGTGCGGCCGGCCCGACGACCCGATCGTCGTCACCCAGTAGTTGCGCGCCTCCGACAGTTGCTCCTCCGCCCATCGCCAGGGCAAGGGCGCAGCCCCGAGGTAACCCTCGGGCATGTCGGGCCGGTCTCCAACTGGTTCGTTCACCGACGGTTCGACCATGCCCGGCGATTCGTCAGACCGTGATGCCGTAGAGCTCGGCCACGTTGTCGTGCAGGATGCGGCTCCGTGCCGCCTCGTCGAGCTGCATGGCGTGCTGCGCGAGGAGCTCCTGGCTGTGCGGCCAGGTCGCGTCGCTGTGGGGGAAGTCGTTGGCCCACATCAACCGGTCGGTGTTCATGAGGTGCGCGGTGCGGAACGCGACCCAGTCGTCTTGGAACGTGAGATAGACGTTGCCTGCGAACCACTCGCTCGGTCGGCGTGAGAGCTCACCCGCCGTCAACCAATTTCGATGGCGGTCGTAGCCGTGATCGGCGCGGTACATCCAATGCGGCGCCCAGCCCGCGTCGGCCTCGACGCACACGATCCGCAAGTCGGGATGACGCTCGAACACCGCACCGAAGATCAGCGTGCCGATGATGTCCTGGTTGCCGCGCACGATGCTCATGAAGCTGTTGAGCTTCGGGCCGCGTACATGGTCGGCGCCCGGCGTGTCGCTGCGGCTCGTCAGGATGTGAAACGACGGGGGCAAACCGATATCGATGATCGCGTCCCAGAGCTCGTCGTACATCGGATGGTCGTAGTCGTTTTCGGGGGGGATGCCCGGGAGCATCACGCCCTTCAACCCGAGCCGCTTGATCTCCTCGAGATCACGGATGCCGTCCTTCGGCGTCACGAGCGCGGTCTGACCCATACCGATGAGGCGCTCGGGCGCGGTCGCGCAGAACTCGGCGATCCACTGGTTGTACGCGTGGAAGCACGCACGCTGGTACTCGGCGTCGGGGTGGTTGCAGAGAAGCATGCCGACCGACGGGTAGATGACCTCGGCGACGACGCCGTCGGTGTCCTGGTCGGCCAGACGGGCAACCGGGTCCCACCCGCCGCGCCACAACTCCTCGAAGCGTTTGCCGCTGTCGAGCCGGACTTCTTCGTTCGGCCGGCCCGCGGCCGCGACCAACCAGAACGGCACCAGGCTCTTGCCGTTGTCGATCAGCATCACGTCGCCGAGCACGTCGTGGTGGTGCAGGCGCGGGGCCCGATCACGGTACGCGGGGTCGATGCGGTCGAGGTAAGTGCCGGGCGGTTCGGTGACGTGCGAATCAGCGGAGATACAGGGCCCGAGCGTGGCGGTCATGATCGAAGTCTCGCGCTTTCGGTCGGCGGTCACATGGGTGGAGTCACGAGTTCGTGTTCCCGGGCCGGTAGGTGCCTTCATGGGTTCGGTTACGGTCGTGGCATCGAGCCCAACGACCCTCTTCCGGACGACCTGGGGCCAACAGGCTGATGGGCCGGCCCGCAGCGGTCCGCGGGCCGACGCCGACGACTGCACTCGAGGTCTTCGGCGTCGACGACATCGTCGGCTACCGGCGCTCGCCGAGCGATGTGATGCGGTTGATCCTCTTCAGCCTCGCGACCGTCGCACTGCTCACGCTCACGCGGTGGGCAGAGGGCACCGTCCGCGCGTTCGAGAGCGATGTCGTCGCGCTGTTCGGCGGCCTGAACCCGTCGGTCGAACGAGCACTCAGCCAGACGCTCTCGGTCGCCGCGGGCGTCATGGGCCTGGTGGTATACGTCCCGCCGCTCCTCCTGAAGCGCTATCGGCTGATCGGTTACATCGTCGTCGCCAACCTCGCGACCGCGCTCTTCGTGGGCGTGGCGACATGGTGGTTGAACCAGGCCGTCTCCCAGCCGCTGCTGGCAACGGTCGTCGACCGTTTCGGTGCGACCGCAAACGGTTCGCTCAACCTCTGGACGCTCGCCCAACTCACGTCGTCGTTCGTCATCCTGGCCCCGTTCGTCGGCCGGCGGTGGCGGCAGGCCGGCATCGTGATCCTGGCCACGTTCGTGCTCGGCCGCATCGTCCTCGTGTCCGGCCTGCCCGCTGAGATCTTCCTCGTCGTCGCCATCGGCGCGACGGTCGGGGTCGCGGTGCTCCTCGCCTTCGGTCGCCCCGACCGGCGCCCGACCATGGCCGCGGTGGGGGCGGCGCTCGCGTCGAGCGCGTTGCCTCGCGTCGCGCTCGAGCCGTACACGATGGGCGTGCGCGGTGCGCGGTGGTACGTCGCGACCGGCGCGGACGGCGTCCGATTCTTGGTCAAGGTACTCAGTCCCGATGAGCGTTCGGTCGATCTGCTGTATCGCACATACCGCTATCTGCGCTTGAAGAATGTCGGCGACGAGCGGCCGTTCTCGTCGCTGCGCCGATCGGTCGAACACGAGGCGTTCGTCGCCCTCCAAGCGCGAGATGTCGGCGTGGCGACGCCGCGCATGCGCGCCGTCGCCCAGGTCGGCGAGGACTCGATGCTGATCGCCTACGAGATGATCGGGGCCCGCCGCCTCGACCACATGCACGGCCACGAAGTCTCGGATCGGCTCCTGCGCGACCTGTGGGCGCAGATCACGTGCCTGCGAGCGCACCGCATCGCTCACCGCGACCTGCGGCGCGCCAACGTTCTCGTCGACGGCGACGGCGAGCCGTGGCTCACCGGCTTCGCGTTCAGCGAAGTCGCCGCGAGCGACGACCAGATCGACGGTGACGTCGCGCAGCTTCTCGCCGCCCTCTCCCTCACGGTCGGGGCCGGCCGTTCCGTGACCAGTGCCGTCGAGACACTCGGTCCGCAGACTGTCGGGACCGCGCTCGCACGGCTGCAGCCCAACGCGCTCAGCGACTCGACCCGGGCCGAGCTCAATGCGCGCCCGGGCCTCCTCGAGGAGCTACAGGACACGGTCGCGCAACAGTGCGAGGTGAGCGAGCCGAACTACGTTCCGCTCGAGCGGATCAGCAAGCAGCGCGTCTTCACCGCGGCGATGCTCGTGGCGGTCACCTATTTCCTGCTGCCGCAACTGGCCGATCTGCCGGGTGTCTTGCGCGAGATCGGTGCTGCCGAGTGGAGCTGGGTTCCGCTCGTCGTGCTGTTCTCGGCCTTGACCTACGTCGGCGCCGCGCTCGGCATGGGCGGCGCGGTGCCCACGCGCCTGCGCGCCGTCCCGACGTTGCTGGCGCAGGTAGCAGCCTCGTTCACGAGCAACCTCGCACCGGCGGGTGTTGGCGGCATGGCACTCAACGTTCGGTACTTGCAGAAGTCGGGCGTGGATGCTCCGGTGGCGGCGTCGAGCGTGGGGCTCAACTCGGTGGCCGGCTTCGCAATGCACATGGTGCTCATGTTCGTCTTCTTCGCCTGGGCCGGAAAGTCTGCTCTCGGCTCGATCTCACTGCCCAGTTGGTCGGTCGTCGCCATCGGTGTCGCCGTTGTCGCGGTATCGCTCTCGACCGCTCTCGCGATCCCGGCCACGCGCAAGCTGCTCGCCGCGAAGCTCGTACCCGTTCTCGGCAGCGCGTTGAGTGGCCTCGCCGCGGTGATTCGGAGTCCCGGCAAGATCGCGCTGCTGCTCGGCGGCTCCGCGGTGCTCACGCTGAGCTACGTCTTGGCCGTCTACTTCTCGACCGTCGCCTTCGGAGGTGGCCTCGACCTGGCTCAGGTCGGTGCGGCGTACCTCGTCGGTTCTGCCATCGCCACTGTCGCGCCCACTCCCGGCGGGCTCGGCGCGCTCGAGGCGGCGGTGATCGCGAGTCTCGTCAGCGCCGGCATGCCAAGCACGG
>JALYLU010000163.1:0-3250 GCA_030774075.1 Actinomycetota bacterium
GTTTCAGCGAGACGTACCACGTGCAGGGCATTCACCGCGAGATGTTGCCGATGTGTGACGACGTGAACGGTCCGCAGCGAGTGTGGGATCGCCACGGCAAGCTCCAACAGTCGTACGGGCTGCCCTCGCCCCGCCTGCGAGACCGGCCCGACGATCAGCGGGTGTGGAAGGCATTCGTCGAGGTGATGGGCGTACGCGTCGGTAACGACGCTCAGCGTGACGCCGGACCCGCACCCGAGGTGCCGCCCGGAGGCACGATCCGGGCCGCGATTGCCCGGATCGTGCGGAAGCGGGGCGTCGACGCGGGCCACCACTGGTTCGACAGTCTCGACGACGGACAGCTCCTCGACATGTCCCAGTACAACCTCTTCCCCAATGTCACCGTGCTGGTTTTCTCCGACATGCTGCAAGTCGTTCGTTCACGTCCGGGCGCAAGCCCCGACGACGCGTACATGGACGCGTTCTCGTTCGAGCGGGTCGCGCCGCCCAACGGATCGCCGAACGGCGAACGTCCGAGGACGAAACCGATCGACGTGGAGCTCTCGCCCGACGGCGATCTGCCGATCGGACTGATTCTCAATCAGGACTTCGCGAACTTCGGGAACAGCCAGCGTGGTCTCCACCAACCCGGCCTCACTCATCTGACAGTGTCGCCGACCGAGGAGTGCCGGATCGTCAACCTGCACAAGAACATCGAGCAGTACCTCGAGATCACCCCAACTGAGCTGGGGGTTCTATAACTCCTTGTCGCCTTCGCTACTCGGCGGGATACCCGCCTCGCTGACGCTCAGGACTCCGGCCAGTTCGCTGCGCTCACGGCTTCATGCGAACAGTGATCGCAACTCCAACTACCCAATCACGCACCGGGTGCCGGTATAGATCGTCGGCATGCATTTGTTGCAGTGGATGCAGAGCGACTCGCGCTTCGGATCCTTCTGCATCTCGAGAAGCAGCTCGGGCTCGCGGAGCAGGGCCCGACCCATCTGCACGAAGGCGAATCCCTCGTCGAGGGCGTGCGTGACGGTGTCGAGCCGGTTGATCCCGCCGAGCAGGACGAGCGGCATGTCGAGTGCGGCTCGGAACTGCCGGGCATACGGCAGGAAGTACGCCTCCTCGAACGGGTACTCCTTGAAGAACGCGCCGCCGACGAGCTTGATCCCGATCTTAAGCACGCCGGGGAACATCTCCGCCATCTCCGCGACGGGCGCCTCGCCGCGGAACAAGTACATGGGATTCTCGAAGGAACTGCCGCCGGTGAGGCTCAGCGCGTCGAGCGACCCGTCGGCCTCGAGCATGCGCGCGAACTCGATGCTCTCGTCGAGCCAGAACCCGCCCCGTACTCCGTCGGTCATGTTGATCTTCGCGGTGACCGCGACATCGCCGCCCGCGGCGGCACGCACCGCGCGCACGACGTCGAGCGGGAATCGCGCCCGGTTCTCGAGGCTGCCGCCGAACTCGTCGGTGCGCTTGTTGAGCTTGGGCGACAGGAACGCGCTCAACAGATAGCCGTGACCGATGTGAATTTCGATCGCGTCGAAGCCTGCGTCTCGCAGCACCCTCGCGCCATGCGCGTACTGGTCGACGATCGTGGCGATCGCGTCCGTGGTCGCCGCCCGGGTACGCCGCATTCCGAGCGGGCTGAAAACGCGCGACGGCGCGAGCGCGGGCGACTTCGTGCCCATCGGGTTCGCGACCGGGCCGGCGTGACCGATCTGCGCGGCGATAGCGGCGCCCTCGGCATGGACCGCGTCGGTGAGGGCTCGTAGGCCGGTTCCCACCTCCGCGTTGTCGAGCACGATCTGGTGGCCGTCGGTGGAGCCGGCGCGAGTGATCGCACAGTAAGCGACCGTCGTCATGCCGACCCCGCCGGCCGCGAACCTGCGGTGGAACTCGATGAGCTCCGGCGTGACGACGCGCTTGGGAGTACGCCCCTCGAAGGTCGCGGCCTTGATGATGCGATTGCGCAGATCGATCGGGCCGAGCCGCGCCGGTGCGAAAGGATCGATTCCGACCATGCGCGACCGTACTCCCGGAAGCATGAAAGCACTCAGATCCCGGGGTCGACCGGTCGGCCCTCCAGCTCACGCCGCAGCACCTTTCCGACTTCGCTCCTCGGCAACGCGTCGACGCGGCGAAACTCGACCGGGACCTTGTACGGAGCGAGATGCGCGCGGCACGCGGCAATGAGTTCGTCGTCGGAAACGTCGGTCGTCGTGACGACGTACGCGACCGGGACCTCACCCAGCCGGTCGTCCGGCATCCCGACGACCGCGGCCTCGGCCACGCCCGCGACGACCCGCAGCACCTCCTCGACGTGCCCGGGGAAGACCTTGTTGCCGCCGCGATTGATGACGTCGCTCGCCCGGCCTTCTATCCACACGAAGCCCTCGTCGTCCACGCGGGCCAGGTCGCCGGTATCGACGTATCCCTCTTCATCGACGCGCGACGCGGCGATGCCGACCGCCGTCGTCGGAGGCCGCACGAGCAACCGGCCGACCTGACCGGCGTCCGTGCCGGCCGCCTGCGCGATCTTGATCGACACGCCCGGATGCGGACGCCCGACCGCGCCCAGTTTGTCGGGATGTTCGCGCGCATCCGCGGCCGTCCACCCGATGACCTCGCCGATCTCGGCCTGGCCATAGCCGTTCAAAACGACGACACCGAACTTATCCGCGAAACGGCGCGCTTGGAACGGCGAGAGCGGCGCGGTGATGCTGCGCACGTATCGCAGCGGCGCAAGGTCGACAACGGTCGGATCATCGGACAGCATCGCCATCGCGGCCGGCGGAAGCACCGTCGACCGGATACCGAACCGAGCGACCAGCTCGGCGTACACGCCCGCCTCGAATCCGTCCATGACGACGATCTCGGCTCCGGCCCGCAACCCGAAGAGCACGTTGTAGATCCCGGCATTGAGCGCGAGAGAGACGGGCACGAGGTTCGGTGTGGGCCGCCGCTCGGCGTCGCCGCGCGCGTCACCACGCATCGGACGCGGCGCCTGCGTCGAGCCGCGCAGCGGTCCGAGCACGCGGTCGAGCAGCTCCAGGTAGTTGGCGTGCGTGTGCTGAACCGGCTTCGGGGAACCAGTCGTCCCCGACGTCCACGTCACGAACGCGACGCCCGAGTCGTAGACCGCGGGATCGCCGAGCGATCGCAGCCCGTCGCCCGCGAGCAACGCCGCCGGGCGGGTCGCTTCCAGCATGCTGCGTCGCTCGAGCTCCGGCGATCGCGGGTTGACCGGCACGAACAC
>JALYLU010000163.1:3260-9155 GCA_030774075.1 Actinomycetota bacterium
AAGCCAGACGCCGAACATGGCGGTGATCGCACCGGGCCCGTTGGGAAGCTGGACCGCGACCGCTCGGCCGGGTTCGACGCCCGCGGCGCGCAGGGAATCGGCGACCGATCGCGCCCGGGCCCGGGCTTCGTCCGCGGTCACCGACTCGCCCGGAGCATGCAGGAGTGGCTCGTCGGCGGCATTGGGATGATCGAACAGCAATGCCGCGAGCGTCACCAAGCTGATCTGCCCTTTCCGGCTCTCCACGGGCCGAGAGCGACGGTGAGCGGCCGAGCGCCGCACGAGGGCCCTGTCCGGGAAGCCGAGCGGCGCGCGCCTAGTCTGTTGGTGCAGCCGCGTGGGCGATCTCGGCCTCGCACCACCATCCTCCCACGACCGGCTGACGACACTTTCGATCATCTTGCGAGCGCGCGCCGGCGGGTCCTGCGCTCTCGCCGCCGGATGAGGAGACGATATGGCAACTCGGCGAACGACCTCGAACAAACGGGAACGCGAGCGCTCGAAGCAGGCGAAGGCCACGGCGAAGCGTGAGCGCCGACAGGACAAGTCGCCCGAAGACGGCGCGGAGACCGGTCCCGAGTTCGACGAGAACTCGGCGACCACCGAGGAGCTGATCGAGCGCATCGCCGCGATGCACGAAGAGTTCGACGCCGGTCGGATGACCTTCGAGGCCTTCGACGAGGAGAAGTCGGAGCTGACGGCTCTCCTCACCGCACGCCTGTCCGAATAGTCTCGGCTGCGAGAGCTCCCGCCGAGACCGTCCGACAGATACAGGAGCATCGTGAATCAGTCGCTCGCCGGTCTCGGCGTACACGCGCACGAAAACGACGCCGCTGTGCCGCATCCCTCGGGGGGGCACCGGAACGACGACGACCGGCTCAACGTCCGTTCCTCGCTCGCGTTCTTCGCACTGCACCTGCTCCCCTTCCTCGCGATCTTCACTGGTGTCACCCGCACCGCGTTGATACTCGCGTTCGTCACGTTCACGACCCGGATGTTCTTCATCACGGCCGGGTATCACCGCTACTTCGCGCACAAGTCGTACCGGCTCAACCGCGTCTGGCAGTTCGTATTGGCGTTCGGCGGGACGATGGCGTCGCAGAAGGGTCCATTGTGGTGGGCCGCGCATCATCGCAATCATCACCGCTTCTCCGACACCGAACGCGACGTGCATTCGCCCGCGCGCGGCTTTTGGTGGAGCCACGTCGGCTGGATCCTTTGCGACAAGTACAACGAGGCCGACCGCAGCCAGATCCGCGACTTCGCCAGGTACCCGGAGCTGCGCTTCATCGACCGCCACGACTGGATCGGGCCCTGGACCCTCGGCGCCATCTGCTTCCTGATCGGAGGCTGGAGCGGCCTTCTCATCGGGTTCTTCGCGTCGACGGTGCTGCTCTGGCACGCCACGTTCACGGTCAACTCGGTCGCACACGTGTTCGGCCGGCGCGCGTACGAGACCGCCGACACGAGCCGCAACACGCTCTTGGTCGCGCTCGCGACCGGCGGTGAGGGCTGGCACAACAACCATCACCGCTACCCGTGGTCGGCGCGCCAGGGTTTCCGCTGGTGGCAGATCGACGCGACCTACTACGTGCTCCGCGCGCTGTGCTGGGTCGGCATCGTGCACGATCTGCGACCCGTTCCCGCCACCGTCATCGAGGAAGCGCGCCGCGCCAAGGCTCGACGTCGAGCTTCGGATACTTCTCGGTAGTCGCGTCCACGAGCGCGGCCGTCCAGATCGGATGACCCGGCGGGGGAAACCCGAACAGCTCGAGCTCGCGCGGCGTCGACGCCTCGACGAACTGCACCCAGGCCGGATGCGTTGCCTGCGACTGCACCGCATGGAAGCCGATCCAGTCCTGGGCCGCGACCTTGTAGCTGACGTTCAACAAGAAGCGATGACCACCCGGCTTCGTGAGATCGACGCCTCGATGGAAGACGTCGGGACGGTACACGAGTAGTGAGCCGCGCCGACCGGCCGCCGCGCGTTCACGCGCGTACAACGCCGGATCGCGGGCAGGCATGAAGATCGAGTTGGTCGAGCGGCCGGCGGCGTCCTGGCGCGATACGAGATGCGTCGGCGCCGTTCCCTCGTCGACATCGGTCAGATACAAAAAGGACTCGACGTGCCACCAGGGGGCCTCCATTCGGGGGGGAAGCACCGAGTGGTTGCGATCGGTGTGCATCGGCTGCTCGAAGTTCGCGTCGCCGGCGTACTTCGCGCTCACCTGCGCCTGGTACACGCGCAGCTCGATCGTGTCCAGCGCGCGCTCCATGAAGTCGACGATCGCGGGATGCACGCAAAGACGTGAGAGGCGGCCACTGCCGTAAAACGGGAACTCTGCACGGAACCGGTGCTGCTCCGGCCGAAACGCGGGACCGGTCGCCGGCATCTCCGGGTAGCCGCGGCGGAGCTCGGCATCGCCGCGACCCGGGGGTCGGTGCGCCTCGGGATCGGCGTGGAACTTCTCGGGCGACGGAAACACATAGCGGAGGTCGGCGATCGCGGCGTCGATCTCGTCGGTGTCGACGAGCCCGTCGAGCAGCGCCCATCCGTCTTGCTGCCAGGCCGCGATCTCCTCGTCGCGAGCGAACCGCCCACCCATTTCCTCCTCCAGTCGCCCGTCGCTCCCGTGGCCAACCTCGGCGCGCGCGGCGCCGCCGTCGGATTACCCTTCGACCTTATGGCCGACAAGTCACCCAAGAAGTCGAACAGCAAGAAACCTGGGAAGTCGTTGAAGGAGAAGCGCGCCGACAAGCACGCCAAGCGAGACGACAAGCGTCCGGGCATCGGTACCTGAGGCTCGGCGACCGAGCCTCGGCGAGTCGCTTACTCGGCTCAGTCGGCTCAGTCGGCTCAGTCGGCTCCGTCGCCGACGAGCAGACGGCGCGGATGACGGCCGTCGACGTAGCCGAGGAATGGCGGGTAGATGTTGTACCCGAGCAGCTCCTGTAGCCGTTCGGGCAGCCCGCGCACGACATCGGGCGGAACCGCGAGCACGTGGTTCTCGACTTGGCGCAACCACGACACCGCGTAGTGGAGCACGACGCCCGCACGCGATCGTTGCGTCGTATTCGCCCCACCACCGTGCCAGAGGCTGCCGACGTACAGCATTGCGGAGCCTGCCGGCATCGCCACGGCAAGGGACTCCGAGTCGGGTCCCGGGCGCTCGTCGATCCAGCGGTGACTGCCCGGCACGACGCGCGTCGCACCGTTCTCCTCGGTGAAGTCGTCGAGCGGCCACATGACGTTGACGACGAGCTCCGGGTGCGGACGCGGGACCGGATAGATCGCGTCGTCGGGATGCAACGGTTGCGCGTGCTCGCCGGGACCGATCTCGATCGCCGTCGGCGCGCTCAACTGCGCGGGGCCGAGCACGCGATCGAGCGCGGCGAGAACCAACGGATGCATCGCAAGCTCGTCGAGCGCTCGGGTCTTGGCGAAAAGCGCGTAGACCCGTCGCGTGCGATGGCCTTCGAAGTCGTCGCGTCCGAACGGCGTTGCTTCGAACAGGCGGGCGAGCTCGGCGCGGATGCCGGAGACCGTCGCTCCATCGATGACGCCTTCGACGACGCAGTACCCGTCGTCTTCCAGCGTCGGCGAGTGCCCCACCTGGACCCTCCCTTGGGGAATGTTAGAGTGAGGCTAACCCTCCAGAAGGGAATGTCAAGTGGACGGCGACCTCGACGTCGGCGATTTCGGAGTCAGGGAGCTGAATGCGACCCAGGCATCCCTGCTCGGGTTCCTGCACGAGGGACCGGCGACCGGCTGGGATCTTCTCGAAGAGGCGCGGCGCGGGCTGGCTCGATTCTGGAACGTCACGTCGAGCCACGTGTATCGCGAGCTGAAGACGCTCGAGACGCGCGGCCTCGTGCGGGCCGGCGAGCCGGGCCCCCGCGACCGCCGTCCCTTCAGCGTCACCCCATCCGGGAGAAGCGCGTTCGCGCGCTGGATCCGCCAGGAGCCGGGGCACGAGCAGATGCGCATCCCCCTGCTGGTCACGCTTTGGTTCGCCAAGCACCTGGACGACGAGACACTCGCGGTCTTCCTCGAAGACCACCGCGCCGAGCACGAACGCCGCCTCGCGGAGTACCGCGGGTTCAACGAGGTCGTGGCCGTTTCGGACTCCATCGATCCGCACGTCGCGGCCGTGGTCGAGTTCGGCATCGCCTACGAGGAAGCATTCCTCGCTTGGCTGGCTCACGTCACAGTCGGGATCCACTAGGGCAGTCAGGATCCGCTAGCGCCGTCGGGATCCACTCGGCGACTTGCGCCGTCTAGGTTTCTCGGTGTGAACGCAACCGAGGTCGTGCGAACGAGGCTGCTCGACGAATCGCAGATCGACGCGCTGCGAGCTTGGGCCGACGAGGTCGAGGCGTGGCCCACCGGCTCGCACGTGTGGGGTCACTACGCCGAGCACACAACGGACGGGCCGAGAATCTGTCGCACCGAGAACGTGTCGGCGTGTCACCCCGGGATCGCATCGCTCGTCACCGGTTCGTTGGCAGACTGCGCGGCGGAGGCACTCGGCGAGCCGGTCGTCGCCTTCAAGGACAAGATGAACTACAAGCAACCCGGAGGCGCGGGCTTCAGCCCACACCAGGACAAGGTCGCCTATCCCGGCGTCGAGCGCGTGATGTCGATCCTCGTCGCGATCGACGATTGCCGTGTCGAGTCCGGGTGCCTCTGGCTGTCGGGCGACGCGCGCGATGTTCTCCCGGTCGACGACCGCGGCGTTGTGCGTGACGACGTCGCGACCGAGCTCGATTGGTTTGCAGTCGAGTTGGCTTCCGGCGACGCGGTCTGCATCGACGGCCTCGCGCCGCATTACAGCGAGACGAACCGCGGCGACGTTCCCCGGCGCGTCCTCGTCGCGAGCTATGCGCCGACCAGCGAGCGATACACCCGCGCGCACTACTACGCGCAGCGCAGTCATCGCATGCGCAGCGAGACCGAGCGCGACGGTCGCTTCCGGATCAGCACCCTGGCCGACTTCGACGGCGCCGAAGTCGCGACCGACGCGGCGACCGACCACTGCACCCATCCGTAACGGAACTCACTGGTTCGTCGTGGGGTTCCAGTTCCGGAAGTAGTCGGGGTTGCGCCGCGCCTTCATGGAGGCGTAGCGAGCGTCGAGCGCGTCGTCGTTGCTCGGATTGATCCAGAAGCGATCCTCGAGGATCGCGTCGAGCACGCGGCCCGCGACCTCTTCGAGCGGTGTGACCGGCAGCGGCGTTCCGGCCGCCTCCATCTGCTGTTCGAAATCCTCGAAGCTCGGGTACGCGATCGTTCGGGCCACCGATTTCGCGTACTCCTGTGGGCGCGTGCGCCATGCCTCCCACAATTTCGTGCGCAACCAGTTCGGTCCCGGATACAACACCGAGCACGAGACCTTCGTGTTCTGCGTTCGGAGCTGGTAGAAGAGCAACTCTGTGAGCGTCGTGACCGCGCTCTTCGACATCGCGTAGATGGGCGCGTCGCCCATCGGCGCGATCCCACCGTTCCCCGACGACGTGTTGACGATGTGCCCCTCCTCACCGCCCCGGATCATCCGCGGCACGAACGCCTTGATCCCCCACGCCACACCACACACGTTGACGTCTAGGCACCAGCGCCAGTCGCTCTCCTCGTAGTCCCACAACAGCGTCTGACCACCCGGACCGATGCCCGCGTTGTTGCACACGACGTGCACGGCGCCGAAGGCGCGCATCGTCTGGTCGGCAAGATGGTCGACCGACGCGAGCTTCGTCACGTCGGTGAGGCAGCCCGCGACGTCGAGTCCCTCAGCGCGGAGTAGCGCGACGGCCGTCTCGAGGGGACCGGATTGGATGTCGGCGAGCATGACCGACATCCCGTGCCCGGCGAAGTGCCGTCCCATCGCGAGGCCGATGCCG
>JALYLU010000164.1 GCA_030774075.1 Actinomycetota bacterium
CCGTAACCGACACCGCCGTACACGGTCGCGACGCGGGCCCGCGGGCCGGCGAGGTTTTGCAGTTCCTCGGCAACCTGATTGGCGAGCTCACGCGTGGGCACGAGCACGAGGCCGCGCGGTTGGCGCGGCGACGCCTTCCCGCCGACGCCGCACACGAGCGGGATGCCGAAGGCGATGGTCTTGCCGGAGCCGGTCGGGGCCCGGCCGGAGATGTCTCGCCCGGCGAGGGCGTCGGGGATGGCCGCGGCCTGGATGGGGAACGGCTCGGTGATTCCACGCTTGGTGAGCGCGTCTATGAGGTCGGCGGACACGCCGAGATCGGCAAAGCTGATTGACACAGTGCTCCTGATTCGAACGGCACCGCGCACGAAAGGTTCGATGTTCGCGAAGTCGCCGGGGAGCGATCTCACGCTCGCTACGGTCCACACTTATGTCAGCGGAGGGCTGATGTCAGCGGACGGACCCGGCGGTGCGGTGTGGCAGCCACCCTACCGGACCGGACACGCTTCGCCGGACCGCCCTACACTCCCGGGCGATGCAGGGCGAAGAAATGCTCCGGGTGGTGCTCGTCAACTTTCCGTTGCGCGTCGCCCGCCGGGCGTATCAGCATCGTGAAGCGCTGCTGCGAGAGTTCGCGATCATCACCTTCGGCGGCGGCGCGCAGGCCGACGTTCCCAAACGGCTGCTCGAGATCGCGAAGATCCTCGACGAGCGGTATTCCGGCCTCAATCCGGCGGCCGACGGCGTGCTCGACGCGGCCGTGCGTCGCAACGTCGACCACGTCGATCTCGAGCTGATGGTTCCGACGCGCATCAAAGGCGACACCCTCGACCTCACGCGCTTGCTGGTGGAGGCCGACGAGTACTGCCGCAATGGCGGGCTGCTCTCGCTCTCTCCGACCGAGGAGATGCGCTCGTTCTGGACCTGGTTCCTGCGCGAATTCGTCCGCCAGACCGACGGGGAAGCACCCCGTCCGTGGCGCGACGTCCCCGCGGAAGGCTGAGCCCGGGCTCGCGAACTGCACCGTACGCTGTCGCGATGCGCAACCAGCCCGTCGTCCTCGTGCACGGACTCGGCTCGTCGTTCGAGCACGGCTGGCGCGCAACGGGTTGGGTCGACCTGCTCGGCGACGCGCACCGGAAGGTGATACCGGTCGACCTCCTCGGGCACGGAACCTCCGACGCGCCGCACGACCCTGCCAAGTACGCGCACCTCGACGCGGCGCTCGAGCTCGCGCTACCGGACGACACGGTCGATGCGATCGGCTTCTCGCTCGGCGCGCAGCTGCTGTTGCGCGTCGCCGCGCGCACGCCCGAGCGATTCGGCCGTCTCGTGCTGATCGGCGTCGGCGAGAACGTGTTCCGCAATGACGACACCCGGCCGCTCGCCGAGATCTTCGAGCGCGGCATCGAGCCCGACGACATCGCGGCTCGCGTGTTCGTGCAGCTCGCGCGCAGCGCGGGCAACGACCCGCGGGCGATCGCGGCGTGCCTGCGCCGCCCGTCCGACGCGTTCACGCCGGACGACGCCGCCCGCGTGACGTGTCCGACGCTGGTCATCATCGGCGATCGCGACTTCGCCGGGCCGCCCGAGCCTCTGGTCGACGCCCTGCCCGACGCGCAGCTCGTCGTTCTGCGCGGCATCGACCACTTTCGCACCCCGAGTGAGTTCGACTGCATCGACGCCGCGCTGGAATTCATCGAAGCGGTACCGCCGCCCGCTTCGTAGCGCTTGGGCGTGAGCGCTCAGATCCCCAGCAGGCGGTGCCGCACCGGCTCGGGAACGAAGAACCACTCGTGCGCGCCGATGTCGTAGAGGCGCGTCTGGATCTCCGCGCGGCGCCGCACGACGCGCGGGTCGAGCTGCTTCGACGCGATGCCGAAGGTCCAAAACGCGCCGGGATAGGTGGCGATCGCGGCCCACAACAGTTCGGTGTGACGGAAACGGTTCGAGAGCGTCGTGAAGCAGTTGCGCACGACTTCCGGGTGGAAGTGGATCGACTCGGTCTGGGCGACGAGGATGCCGTCGGCGCGCAGCGATTGCTCGCACAATACGTAGAACTCGTCCTCGAACAGCCGGGCCGCGGGGCCGATGGGGTCGGTAAGGTCGACCATGATGACGTCGAGCTCGCCGTGCAGCTCCGCGATCGACTCGAACGCGTCGCTCGGCCTGACTTCGACGCGCGGGTCGGCCAGCGTTTGACGCGCCACCTCGTAATGCTTGCGCGCGACCTGCACGACCTCCTCGTCGAGCTCGAGGAGATACACGCGCTCGATCCCCGGATGTTTCAAGACCTCGGCGACGAGGTGCACGTCGCCTCCGCCGACCACGGCGACATCGCGCGGGTTCGGGTGCGAGAACAGCGCGGGGTGCGCCAGCATCTCGTGGTAGACGTAGGTGTCGAGGTCGGTCATCTGCACGATGCCGTCGAGCGCGAGCACCCGACCGAGCCGCGGCGACTCGAAGAGCACGACTTCTTGGAACTCGGTGCGCCTCTGCTCGAGCACGACGGTCATGTCGTACGACGCGTGCGAGGCGCTTCCCGGCTCGAACTCCTCGAACCGCCGCGTCGTGAGCTCGGGCGGGACGCCCCGGCGCAGGAAACGGAGGTCGACCTGGTCGGCCTCGAAGGAGTCGCGCAACACGCCGATGATGGCTTCCATGTCGACGTGCTGGCCGCACGTGAACAAGTCGGCGGCCACATAGCCGAACTCCGGCCAGGTGTGGATCGCGAGGTGGCTCTCGGCAATCACCGCGACACCCGAGACACCGTGGGGCGAGAACCTGTGCACGAACACGTCGATGAGCGTGACCTGGCCCGCCACCGCGGCGGCGCGCAGCGCGTGCTCGGCGCGCTCGATCGAATCGAGGTGCGTCGCGCCCCAGAACTCACAAACAGCGTGCCGACCGATCCCGGTTGCGTCCAAAGGTCACCTCCGCCCGAGCCCGCGAAAGGCGTGACGCTACAAGTCCTTCACCGACCCCCGGGCACCGGGCAGGTGAACATTCTCGGAAGGGTCGACGCGCCGGCCTCTACAATGGCGTCCCCGGTCGGGGCTCGCTTCGACCGGGCATGGTGGTTGTAGCTCAGTTGGTTAGAGCGTCGGCTTGTGGTGCCGAAGGTCGCGGGTTCGAGACCCGTCAGCCACCCTCAGGGGCCGCGCAGAATCGCTTCGAGCGCCGGCGCCAGCACGGGATACCGGAACGGGAAGGCGAGGGCGACGAGCCGAGCCGGTATTACCCGTTGGCTTGCGAGCAACAACGAGTCAACAAGCTCACTTCCGTAGCGCAGCTTCAGCGGCAACATCGGCGTGGGCAACAACGTCGGGCGTCGCACGACGTCGCCGAGGGCGTGCGCAAACTCGGCGTTCGTCACCGGATTGGGCGCGGTGAGGTCGACGGGACCGCGCAAGCGCTCGTCGACGATCGCGGCGCGCAACGCGGCGATCTCGTCGTCGAGCGCGATCCAGCTCATCCACTGCTTGCCGGAACCCTGCCGGCCGCCGAGACCGAGCCGGAAGGGCAAGAGCATCCGCTTCAACGCGCCGCCGTGGCTCGCGAGCACGATGCCGGTACGGACGTACACCGTGCGAACACCCGCATCGATCGCCGGGCGGGTTTCGGCCTCCCATGCCTTGCAGACGCCGGCAAGGAAGCCCTCGCCGGGTGGGCTGTCCTCGGTGAGCACCTCGTCGCCGCGGTCTCCGTAGTACCCGATCGCCGAGGCCGACACGAGGACGCGCGGCTTGCGCTCGCGGCTCGCCACCGCGGCCGCGAGCAATGCGGTGCCTTTCGTACGGCTCTCCAGGATGCGTCGCTTCTGCTCGACGGTCCACCGGCGCTCGCCGATGCCTTCACCTGCGAGGTGGACGACCGCGTCGACCCCTTCCAGCGCCGGCGCGTCGATGCGGCCCGCGTCGGGATCCCAACCGATCTCGTCGCCGCCGCTGATCCCACCGCGCGCGAACTGCAGCACCCGGTGGCCGTCGGCCCGAAGCGACGCGGCGAGCGCCGAACCCAAGAGGCCACGCGCGCCGGTGATCGCTACGTCCACATCCGAAATGTACGGGCTCGTGGGTTACGATGTGCGGTCCTTGCGCCCCTAGCTCAACTGGTTAGAGCATCAGACTCTTAATCTGCAGGTTCCGGGTTCGAGTCCCGGGGGGCGTACTCACTGACCAGGGCATTCGCCCGGTCAGATTTCGTGTAATGGCTCGAGAGGCCGTGTTTGCAAACGGATTGCAAACGGCGGTCAGCGGGGGCGGAGTGCGCGCTCGAGTGCCGCAGCGGCGCGATCCAGCTCTTCCTCATCGGGATGCGTGTACGTCTGCAACGTGAACGCGATCGACGCGTGCCCCAAGATTTTCGACGTGATCGCCGGCGAGCTCCCGGAGGCGGCGAGGATGGTGGCAACGGCGTGGCGTAGGTCGTGGAGCCGAACACCCTCGAGACCGGCAGCCGCGGCGATACGCGACACGGCGTGCGTGAAGGTCGAGGGGTCGAGGGGTTCGCCGTCGCCTCGATCGGCGACCGGGTGCAGGTCGCTCACGCGAATGCCGAGAGCGAGCAGCCGCTGTGCTTGCACCGTCCGGTGCCGTCGCAGCGCTTCGGTGACCCACCCCGGGATCGGGATGCTGCGAACCGCCCGAGGCGTCTTGGGCGGCGCGTAGACGAGCTCGCGGTTGACACGCTGCAGTGCCTCGACGATCCGGATCCGCCCCCGCTCCAGATCGACGTTTCCCCACCGCAGTCCGGCGATCTCGCCTCGCCGCGCACCGGTGGTGGCCGCCAGCAAGACCGGCACCTCCCAGATCGTCCCGCGGGCGGCGTTCATCAGCGTGCTGAGCTCCATCGCCGAGGGGACGTGCAGATCGAGAACCTTCTTCGCAGGCGCCTCGGTCGCCCGAACCGGATTGATAACAACGAGTTGCCACCGGACCGCCGACGTGAACGCCGAAGACATCGCGGCCCGGGCGTGCGCGACGGTCCGACCCGCGCGGCCATTGCGCGTCATCTCGTCGAGTACAGCTTGCACGTGACCCGGCCGGACTTTTCTGAGCTGCATCGGTCCGAGGCGCGGGAGGATGTGGTCGCGCATGAGCTGGCGGTAGTTCCGGATCGTGCCGGCGCGCAGTCGACCTTGCGTGTCGAGGTGGGGCAGCCACCGTTCGAGGACGAACGCCTCGACCGAGATCTCTTCGGGAAACGCGTCTTCGCCCTCATCGACGAGACGGAGTCGCCTGCGCAGCTCTCGCTCGGCGATCGCCTTCGTTCTGAAACCACTCACCCACTTCTGCCGGCGCTTCCCCGACACCGGGTCGGTCTCGAGCTCGACGACGATCGCCCAACCACTTCCGCGCTTGCGAACGTGACCTCTCATGAGCCTCCCTCGATCGACCGCGCGGTTTCGCGCGCGAGTCGGATGCGACGTGGCCAGTCGGCCTGAATCGACCGCACCGACGGCGGCACGCGATGAGAGGGGGAAGTCGGCGTCAGCGTACGACCTCGGTGCGACGCTGGCGCGACGCTGGCGCGCGACGAACGCGTGCACCTCGACAATCGGCACCCTCACGGCGCGGCCGATGTGCACGACGGCGAGTTCACCGTCGTCGATGAGCTTGTAGAGCGTTGTCCGTCCGATACCGAGCAGTCCCGCTGCGTCCGGGATGCGCAGGAGCAGCGCGTCTCGGCGATTTAGCACCGCGTTCGTCGACCTCCGCCGCGTCACCTGTAGATCTGTTGTTGTCCATAACCGAGATAAGCGCGAGCCCTCGAACAAACGCGACATCGCCAACTGAACTCATCTCGTCGCTCGCACTTCACAACCCTCGTGCCGGACCCTCCGCACTCTCGACCTGACACGCGACCAACAACCGCGTAGAGCTCCTCACACACGTTGCATCACGATGCCCCTTGCCCTCCGACGCACCCTCGCGAAAACCCGCACGAACTTGCATTCAAAAATGGCACTCCCTCTCGCCGCGAATCGGCCTTCACGATCGGCACAGACATGCCGGTTGCGCTATGCGCAACCGGCAGAGGGCTCGACGCGTCCCTCGCGGCCATCGTTATTCGGCGCACGTGCGATCGACAAAGGACGCGGACGCACGCGCTGTCAATGAGCCAGCGGTTGCCGCCATCGCAGCCCGAGCGCATTGCGGAGTCACGCAGGCGCGGCCGGCTGTCATCTACGGCCACCCTCGCCGTTCGATAGCGACCCAAAGCACAAGTCTCGAACCGCGCCGGCGCGGGGGTAGTCGACCGCCGCGGGGCCCCAGAGGTCTTGACAGACATCTGGACGCAACCTCTGCACACAAACGCCTGCAACCAACCTCTGCACCTATGACGATGTCGACCGAGCGGCGAGGCGCGGGCAGCCCAGCAGCGAGCTCAGCCGAGTCCGGGAGCGCTTGCCCAGCCCGGTCGGTTGATGACCCAAATAGGTCGCGCGCATAGCCGGCGATCGGGGGACACCCCAGCGCCAGCTTCAGCGATGCGTGTTATTGGACGTCTCGGAGTGAGTTGGTTCCGCGATCGTCGGTGTGGTGGACGCGTGATGGGTGCCGATGGGGGTGCCGCCGGTCAGGCTGTGGACACGCCGTGAGCCCACATGTTCGTCAGCGTGTGCGGCGGCGTACGGGGCGGGGCGGATAGAGCGCGGGGAGCAGCTCCATCAGCTTGGGGAAGACTGGGGTGAAGCGTCCTTCGCCCCATGACAGGCCCGGTTCGTTCGCGAAGGCCTGGCTGAGCACGCCGGAGATCAGGATCGACACGAGGTAGAGCGCATCGTCGGAGTCGGCGTCGGGTCCGAGCTCGCCCGCGCGAACCGCGTCGGCGAGCGCGGCGCGCTGGAGCGCCACCATCTCTTGGCTCGGTTCCATGCTCTCGGGCGTCGGTTCGAAGCTTGGCACCGGACGCCAGAACAGCAGCTGTGCGAGCGCCCGGTTCGCGAGTGACCAGCTACCGCTCGCTTCGAGACCCTTGGTGAGTGCATCGAGACCGGGCCGCGCGTCGGACATCGCGGCGCGCATCACGTCGAGGTTCGCGCGCTGACCTCGATCGAAGAGCGCGTCGTACACAGCCATGAGCGACGGGAAGTACTTGTAGATCGACGGCGGCTGCACCCCCAGACGGCGAGCCACTTCGGAGAGGCTGAGACCGTTGACGCCCTCTTCGGTCATCACGGCCTCCGCGATGTCGAGGATCTCCTCGATCGTCTCCTGGCGGCGGCGCGCCCGGCGGTCGGAGGCGGGGGCGTTCGCAGGCTGGCTGGTTTCCGCTCGCATGCACACATCATAGCAAACGTTCTGCTTGACAGGTAGAGCTATGGTCTATAGCTTCTCCTACGACACTCGACGAAAGGAGCGGCCATGCCGCCCAAGAACCAGCGCTGGTGGCTCACGAGCGACAGCGAGAGCGTCGCCGTCGACGCGCCGGCCGACCGCATCTACGACCTCGTCGCCGACATGCCGCGCATGGGCCAGTGGAGCAACGAGTGCGCACGGGTCGAGTGGACCAACGGCGCAACCGCCGCCGCACCGGACGCCACGTTCATCGGCCACAACCACACCGGTCCCCGCGGTTTCATCCGCTGGTCGCGGCCCGGTCGCGTGCTCACCGCCGAACGCGGTCGCGAGTTCGCGTTCGTCACCGAGGAAGGTGGCCGCGAGGGCGTGATCTGGCGCTACCGGCTCGAGACCCAAGGCGATCGCACCGTCGTCACCGAGTCGTACGAAGTGCGATGGATACCCACCTGGGCGCGCATCCTCGACGTTCCGACAAACCGTCACCGCGCGCTCCTGAAGACGATGCAATACACGCTCAGGCAGCTCAAGACGGCCGCCGAGGCCGCCACAACCGCCGGGGGTACATCGTGATCACCACATACCGCGCCGCGCCCGACATTGACGTCGTGAGTTCGACCGCTTCGATTCCCGGCTTCGGCAGCCTCGCGATCAACGCGTTCGTCATGCACGGCGACGAACCGCTGCTGGTCGACACCGGCGTCGTGAGAGAAGCCGACGACTTCATGGCTGCGTTGCGGACCGTGATCGACCCCGCCGAGCTGCGCTGGATCTGGCTCAGCCACACCGACTACGACCACATCGGAACACTGCACCGCCTACTCGAGGACAATCCTCGGCTGCGCGTGATCACGACGTTCTTCGCGGTCGGGATCATGGGGCTCTCGTCGACACCGCTGCCCATGGAGCGCGTGCACCTCCTGAACCCCGGACAACACATCAACGTCGGCAACCGTACGCTGACCGCCATCAAGCCGCCGGTGTACGACAACTCGGTCACCACCGGCTTCCACGACGACGCATCGGGCGCCTTGTTCAGCGCCGACTGCTTCGGCGCGCTCCTCTCGGACGTTCCGGAGAACGCCGCCGACATCCCCGAAGCCGAACTCCGCACCGGTCAGACCACGTGGGTGACGATCGACTCGCCGTGGGTTCACAAGGTCGATCGCGCCACGTTCGCCGGCGAGCTCGCCCGCATCCGCGCACTCGAACCGTCGATCGTGCTCAGCGGACACCTGCCCCCCGCAGCAGGAACGATGCTCGACCGACTGCTCGACACACTGGCTACGGCGCCCGACGCCACGCCGTTCGCGGGACCCGACCAAGTCGCACTCGAGGAAATGCTCAACGCGGCGATGGCCGTTACGACTCCCTGAAACTCGAGGATGTCAGCCCTGGCCCATGCTTCGTGTCAGCGCGCCCGCTTCGAGGTGCCCCAATGACACGTGCCGCCGACTCGAATGGCCATCCGCAAAGTGCCGGTCGGGGACGCGGTTTCGTGATACGCGCACGAAAAATCGCGTGCTCCGTGTCCTACGGCGCAGCCGACTTCGAAAACCGACAGTTCGGCAACACCGAGCCGCGGAAGGGCATTCCCCAGCGCAGACGCGCTGGTCACGTTCGCGTCGCGGCTCGAAACCTCGTGTTTGGGACGCGCATTATGGGATGCCGGCCCGCCGAGGCGCTTACCGGGAGGAGCGGGTCGGAGGATCGGGCGTCAGCCGGCGGGGTCGACGTTCTGGTTGAGGTGGAAGACGTTGTCTGGGTCGTAGCTTCGCTTCAGTTTGACGAGGCGTTCCCAGTTGGGGCCGTACGCGGCGCGAACGCGTGAGCTGTCGTCGGTGTCGAGG
>JALYLU010000165.1 GCA_030774075.1 Actinomycetota bacterium
GCCCGCCACCGACGATGTGACGCGCCTCGGCGCGCTCGTGCGCGCGCATCCGCGCGGCCTGCTGGTCGCGGGATGGGGCGCGGGAGTCGACCCCGTCGTCGCCGAACGGTTCGCCCGCGCGGCGGCGTGGCCGGTCGTCGCCGACCCGATCTCCCAGCTGAGGACAGGCCCCTACGCGGTCTCGACGTACGAGGCACTCCTGCGCGTCGACGAGTTCGCACGCGCATACCGGCCCGAGCTCGTCGTGCGCGTCGGCGCGCCGGTGACGAGCAAGATCGCCAACGCCTGGCTCGACGACGTTCCCACCGTCGTCGTCGACCCCGACGGCGCGTGGTTGGATCCGCGACACGCGGCGCACGAGCGAGCGCAAGTCGATGGCGGCGCGCTGCTCGCCGCCGTGACGAAAGACGTCGCGGGGCCGTCCTCCCGGCGCTGGCTTGCCGAGTGGCGTGATGCAGAACAGCGTGCGCGGCGCGCGCTCGATCGGGTCATGGACGACGACATCGCGTGCGAGGGTCGCATCGCCCGCGACGTCGCGGCCGCGGTCCCCGACGATGGCGCGCTCGTTGTCGCGTCGAGTCTCCCGGTGCGTGCGCTCGAATGGTGCATGGCCCCGCGCTCGCGTTTGCGGGTGCTCGCGAATCGGGGCGCAAACGGCATCGACGGCTTCGTGTCGACCGTCTTCGGCGTCGCGGCACACGCCGGAGCCGTCGTCGCGCTGTGTGGTGATCTCTGTCTGCTGCACGATACGAACGGCTTACTGCGCGGAACAGGAAGCAGTGGCGCGCGGCCGCCGGCGACATTCGTCGTCGTCGACAACGGCGGCGGCGGGATCTTCTCGTACCTGCCGCAGCACGAGCTCCCGGAGTTCGAGACACTGTTCGCGACACCACAGTTCGTCGACCTCGTCGCGGTGGCCCGGGCACACGGTGTGGCGGCGGAGCGCGTGGAACTGGCGGCTGTGCCCAAGCTGGTCGCGGAGGGCGCCGACTCGGATCGCGTTCTGGTCGTTCCCGTCGACCGCGGCGCCGCACTCGAACAGCACGGCCGCGCATGGCACGCGGTTGCGACTGCTCTCGCGTGAGCGTTCCGCCTAACATCGACGCGTTCCTTCCGGGGGAGCGAGATTTGTTGCTGATGTCGGGGCGCGACGCGCGAGAGCGATGGACCTCGATGGCCCGCGCCGAGCCGTTGGGGCGAGTGCTCGTCTACGTCGCGCTCGTGACGGCTTCGGCATGCATCTCGATGCTGCTGCTCGCGGTGACGTCGCTCACACCTCCCGAACGGGCTTCGCTCGTCGCCGTCGCTCTCGGCGCGTGGGTGTTGTTGGTGGCACTGGGCTGGACGAGGGGCACGCTGCCCCTGAAGCCGTTGCTCGTGGCGATCGGGATCACACTCGTGCTCGCGATCGGCACGCCGTCGAACCAGTCGGGCGACGTGAATTCCTACGCCATGTACGGTCGCATCGTCACCGTGCACCACCAGAACCCGTTCGCGTCGTATCCGATGCATTTCGAAGGAGACCCGATGCGGCGCCGCGTCGGCCAAATCTGGCAACGCACGCCCGACATCTACGGACTCGGTTTCACGGTGATCATGGCCGCGCTGGCGCCGGTGATCGGTGAGTCCGCCTTCCTCGTGCATTTCGCCTATCAGCTCGTCGCGGTGGCGGCGGTCGGAGCGATGCTGTGGTTGCTGTGGCGGCGAACCCGCAACCCCGCCGTGCTCGCGTTCGTCGGTCTCCATCCGCTCCTCGCGGTCAGCGTCGTGAACGGCGGCCATCCGGACGCGCTCGTCGCGCTCGGTGTGCTGGCCGGACTGTTGCTCGCGATCGAGCGAAAACCGGTACTTGCGGGCCTCGCGTTCGCGTTCGCCGCCTCGGTCAACTTCACCGCGCTCGTCGCGGCCGTGGTGTTGTGCGTCTGGGCGTTCCGTCGCTGGAGCCGTACCGAGGTCGCGAAGTTCGTCGCGATCGTCGGGGGTTTCGGCGCGCTGCCGTATCTGCTCATGTCGGGTTGGCTCCAGAACGCGCACGAGCACTCCGGCCTCGTCAGTAGGCAGTCGATCTGGAACGCGATCGGCAGCTTCGTGAGCAACGCCGACCTGCTGCGCGCACTCGCGTCGAACGGCACGACGATCCTCGCCGGCGCGTTGCTCGTCGTGATCGCGATCCGGCACACCTCGCGCGGAACGCCCGAGCTTGCCATCGCGGCCGGGCTGGCGTCGTTCCTCGTCGCCAGCTCGTGGGTCATGCCGTGGTACGCGTTCACGGCGCTCCCATTGCTCGCGCTGCGCCGGCCGAATCTTCTGAGCTGGACGGTCGCGCTCTACTCGTCGTTGGTGCTGCTGGGCGAGCAGTACCCGTCGCTCTCGGCGTCGACGATCGGCTCGGTCGGGCACATGCTCCTGCAGAACCTGCTCCCGATCGCGGCGTTGGTGTGCTGCGTGATCGTGGTCGTGCTCCGTCCGCGCGATGTTCTCGCGGGCGAACTGGGCGAAAAGCCCGTCGACGCGGCGGTTACGGCCGCACCAAGGCTTGCAGCATCGGCGTGAGCTTTTGCTGCGTTTCGGCCCACTCGGCGGCGGGGTCGGAGCCGGCGACGATCCCCGCGCCCGCGTGGATCACCGCGTGCGCGCCGTCGATCTCGCCTCCGCGTAGCGCGACAACGAATTCTCCGTCGCCGTTGCGGTCGATCCACCCGCACGGGCCCGCGTAGCGGCCACGCGCGACGGGCTCCATCGCGTCGATCGCGTCGAGCGCGACCTCGCGCGGAGTGCCCGCGACGGCCGGCGTGGGATGCAGCGCGGCGACGAGGTCGGCGATGGACGTCGCAGCGGCATCGGCGCGCGCGGTGACTGTGGTGGCCAGATGGCTCACGTCCGCGAGCTCGAGCGGTGACGGTCCGTCCGCGTGCACGTCGGAACAGCACCTGCGCAAGGCCTGAAGGACCGCATCGACGACGAGCCGGTGTTCGTGCGCATCCTTCGCCGATCGGACCAGCGCGGCCGTCTCGATGGCGGTCCCCGCGAGCGGGCGCGCGGTCACGGCCGCTCCGACCTTGCGCACCAGCAACTCGGGGCTCGCTCCGAGGAAACCGCGGTCTGCGTACACGATGCAGCCGGGCTGAGAGCGACGGAGGTGCGCGAGAACGGCGGGAACGTCGAACGGGCGGTCGGCGTCGATGCGAACCGCGCGCGCGAGCACGATCTTCTCGAGCCGGCCGCACGCGATGTCGATGAGCGCGCGATCAACCATCACCCCCCACTGCTCCCGACCGGTCGCGGCGGCGACGCCGAACTGGGATGGCGCGGTATCCGGCGTGGCGGAGGACGCGCGGCGCGGCGGGTCGGCGTCGTCGATGACGGTGCGCCACATACGGCCGCGGGCGTCGCGGCCGATGATGAGCCCGGGCACGACGAGCTGACCCGATCCGGTGAACGGCAGCGCGCCGACCGCTCGCGGGCCGGCCGCGTCCGACACGTGCACGTCGGCCGACGAATGCCTGATCGTTGCGAGGAACGAGGGCGCGTCGGCCGGTGCGACGACGGCCGCCACTCCGGACGCCACGAAGCCGTGATCGCCGTCGAGCCAGGCGAATCCATCGGATGCATAGCAGTCGAGCAGGTCGAGCGGTCCGTCGATCACGAAGCTGCGTGCCGCGAGGCGCGTACCGGACCGCAGCGAAACGTCGGAGGTCGTCATCTCGCCCGAGTTCCCGTGACGAGCTGAGCGGCCCCGAACCCGAGCGTGCGCCGGCTGACGTCGACGATGCCCGCGGCAACGACGAGCGCGAGCAGCTCGGGCAGCGGCGGGAGGTATGCGGTCGAGGCGGGCAGGTACCGGTACGCGGCCCGATCGGAGACGAGACCGCCAACGAACGGCACGACATGGCGGAACCAGGCGCCGTGCACGGACCTGACGACCGGACTCACGGGCTCGGCGACGTCGAGGAGCGCGACGCGTCCGCCGGGCCGTAGCACCCGGCTGCACTCGGCGAGGACGGGTGCGAGCGCCGCGAAGTTGCGCAGCGCGAATCCGCACGTGATGCCGTCGAAGGTCGCGTTGGCGAAGGGCAGTCGGATGGCGTCGGCGCGCACGAGCGGTGCGTCGGTGCGCGCGGCGCGCAGCATGCCGGTCGAGAAGTCGACCCCGACCGGATGGTGCCCCGCCCGGATGAGCGTCCGGCACAGGTCGCCGGTGCCGCATGCGAGGTCGAGCACCCGTGAGGAATCCGGCAGCGCAAGTGCGCGTACGGCGCTTCGGCGCCAGCCGACGTCCATGCGGAACGTGAGCACGCGATTCAGCGCGTCGTAGCGCGGCGCGATCCGATCGAACATTGCTTCGACGGCGCGCGGCTTGTCGTCGAGATCGGGGAGGTCGGGGCTGTCGGGACTCATGGTGGCCGGAGCTCGGCTCACGTCGGCCAGCTCTCGAGGCGGCTCGAAGCGGCGATATTGACGGCGGCGAGCTCGGTCTCCTCGCCCACGGATTCGAGGTGCTCTTGTGCCACGGCGAGCAGCACGCGCCGGAAGTGATGCGCGACGAGCGCGGTGACCGCCGGGAGCAGCTCACGAAACGCTTCGACGAGCCGGTCGGCCTTTTCATCATCGGGGAGGTCGGACGCGCGCAACGGAGCGCGCACGTAGCGATCGAAGAGCCCGACGGCCGTCTCCGCGATGTCGCGCGTCGTTTCGTGGTGATCGTGCGCGAGCGCCAGCAAATCCGGGAGCGGGAGACCCTGCTCGAGCAGCCTCAAGCCTTGCTGCACGATGGCGATGTCGGCGGTCGTGTAGCGCGCTTCGCCGTCGAGCACGCGCGCGACGAGGAGGTTCTCGCGAGCGACGGCCTCGAGTAGCGCGACGGGCACGCCGGAGCGCTCGGCGAGCTCGGCAAGGGTGAGGAACTCCTCGGCGGCCTCGGCGTCGGCCCGCGCAACCGCGGCCGCCAGCGGCGCGTCGGTGGGGTCGAGGTCGCCGTCGAGGATGCGACCGATGAGCGCGAGAGTGAGCCCACGGCCGCGCAGCTCGCGCACGCGCGCCAGGCGCTCCAGATGCTCGGGGCCGTACCACGCGACCCGCCCCGCCCGCTCGGGCGGCGGAAGCAGACGCCGCTTCTGGTAGAAGCGAATCGTGTCGATCGAGAGGTCGGCGCGCCGGGCAAGTTCCTCCACCCGCCACTGCTCGGTGGGCTGCCCGGTCGGCTCGGCCGTCACGGGTCCGATTCTAGGAGTGTTCACTCCCAAGGTCCCCACCGGCCCCCCGAGCACCCATTTTGTTGCCAACAGTCCGCAAGAAAAGGGTGCGTCAGGCGACGGTTTTCTTGCGAACAGTTGGCAAGGGGAGGGGTTAGGTGCTGCGCCAGACGGGGGGGCGTTTCTCGGCGAAGGCGGTCGCGCCCTCGACCGAGTCGCCGCTCTCGAACACGGGCATCATCAGTTCGATCGTGCGCTTCCAACCCTCGGCCTCGGACAACTCCGCGGCCTCGCGCACGAGACGGCGGGAGTTGCGCACCGCGATGGGCGAGTTCTCGCCGATGCGCTCGGCGAGCGCGATCGCCTCGTCGACCACACGCGTCGTGGGCACGACCCGGTTCACGAGCCCGAGCTGCAGCGCGCGCGGCGCGTCGATCGGGTCGCCGGTCATCGCGAGCTCGAGCGCGATCGCAAGTGGGACACGCTTCGGCAGCCGGATCAAACCGCCGGCCGCGGCCATGAGCCCGCGTTTCACTTCGGGGATGCCGAAGCGGGCGCTTTCCGCGGCGACGACGAGGTCGCACGAGAGCACGATCTCGAATCCCCCGGCGAGCGCGGGCCCGTTCACCGCGGCGATGATCGGCTTCGGGAAGTCCCGCGTGACGATGCCGGCGAAGCCGCCCTTCCCGCGCGCGATTTCGTTCGCCTTCCCGAGCGCGACCACCTTGAGGTCGGCGCCGGCCGAGAACACCTCGCCGCGACCGGTCAGCACGACCGCGCGCAGCGCGGGGTCGGCCTCGACTTCGTCGAGCACCGTGACCATCGTCTGGCTCACCTCTGGGCTGATCGCGTTGCGCGCCTCGGGACGATTCAGCGTGACGAGCGCGATGTGCTCGCGTCGTTCCAGTTCCACGACTGCCATGGACGGCGACACTAATTCAACTGTTTCACCCGACGCCCTGATCGGGTGCCTCGGCCAACGGAGTGTCGAGCGTGCTCGTGATGCCCGGCCGGACGAGACGCGTGCCCACGAGCGCCGCGGCCATGACCGCGCCCGCGCCGAAGGTCGTCGCGCGCAGGCCGATGCCGTCGGCGATCTTTCCTTGAATGACCGCGCCGAGTGGGTACAGCGACCCGAGGATCATCGTGTTCACCGCCACGACGCGGCCGCGGATGCTCGCCGGCGCGCGCAGTTGGGCGATCGTCGAGAACGTCGAGAGCGCGCCGAGATAGAGCGCGCCCACCACGAGGAGGGCAAGGGCCGAAAGCGCAAGGTTCGGCGCGTACGCGTAGGCCGCCAGTGCGGGCGGCAAAGCTCCCATCAGGCCGATGAGCAAACGGCGCGGCCCGTACCGCTGCACGAGTGCTCCGAGGAGGAGCGCCATGGCGACCGCACCGATGCCCTGCGCGGTGATCAGGATGGACGTTCCCACCTTGCCGTTGTGAAGCACGTTCTCGGCCATCGCCGGAACGAGCGCGATGAACGGCGCGGCGAGGAACGTGTTGAGACTCATCGCGGCCGCGTTGACCCGAAGGCCACGCTCGTGTCGCACGTATCGAAATCCCTCGACGATCGATTGGAACAGCTTCTGTTCGCGCGCGTGTACCCCGGGCTTGGGGAGCGGGAGGGTGAGGAGCACTGCGATCACCGCGAAGAAGCTCGCGGCGTTCACCGCCTCGGCCCACGTGTAGCCGCCGAGCGCGATCACGACGCCGGCGAGTGCGGGCCCGATGACGCGGCCGAGGTTGTACTGCGCGGACGACAGCGCGATCGCGCCGGGAAGCACCTCGACCGGGACGAGATCGGGAAGGATCGCCTGGAACGCCGGAAAGCCGAGCCCGGCACAGACTCCGTTGCCGAAGACGATGAGCGTCAGGATCGTTGGCGACGGATGCCCGACCGCGAACAAGAGCGCGAGCAGAGACGCCAGGCCGGTCTGCACGATTGTGGTCGCCATCAGTAGCCACTTGCGGGGCAGGCGATCGGCGAGCGCGCCGCCGATCGGGCCGAAGAAGGCGATCGGGACGAATGCCGCGGCGGCGATCGTTCCCGTCCACGCCGCCTGGTGCGTGAGCTTCGTGACGTAGACGCCGAGCGCGACCGTCTCCATCCAGGTCCCGATGTTCGAGACGAACGCACCGGTCCACAGCCGAGCGTACGGGGGATGACGTAGCGGCGCGATCGCGTCGAATCGGCGCCGAACGGTGATATCGGCTAACGGTTCCGCCACTGCGGTGCCCGCTTCTCGAGGAACGCGCGCATGCCCTCGTGCGCGTCGTCGGCCTGGGCGTTGTCGACCATCACCTCGCACGCGATGTCGTAGGCGCCGTCTTCGGGAAGCTGGTCCTGGGCGTAGAACGCGCGCTTGCCGAGCGCGAGGACGTATGCACTCGCGCTCGCAATGCGACGCGCGAGCTCGTCCACCTCGTGGTCGAGTCGATCCGCGGCGACGACGCGATTTACGAGACCCCATTCGAGCGCGGTGCGGGCGTCGATCATCTCGCCCGTGAACAGCATCTCGAGCGCCCGCTTGCGACCGATCGATCGCGCGACCGGAACCATCGGCGTCGAGCAGAACAAGCCGATGTTGACGCCGGGGGTGGCGAAACGGGCGTCGTCGGATGCGACCGCCAGATCGCACGCCGCGACCAGTTGGCAGCCCGCCGCCGTCGCCACGCCGTGAACCTTGGCGATGACAGGTTGCGGCAGCTCGTGCACGCGCGTCATCAGGCGAACGCACGTCGAGAAGAGCTCCTGGTAGAAGACCGCGCCCCGGTTCGTGGTCATCTCCGCGAGGTCATGACCGGCGGAAAACGCGGGGCCGCGACCTTCGATCACGAGTACGCGCGTCGTTTCGTCGGTCGCAACGGTGTCGAGCGCTTGCAGCATCGCGACCATGACTTCTTGCGAGAGCGCATTCCGACGCTCCGGTCGGTTCAGCACGAGGCGGGCAACGACATCGTTGAGTTCGAGCTCGACGTGGTTCCCGGCGGTCGGCACGATTCCGAGGCTAACGGGGAATTCGCCGGAAGCGACCGCCCGCAGCCGCGACAATGCAGCGACAATGCAGGGATGTCCCGGCTTCGACGCCGTCTTTCCCGCAGGCTTCCGGGCGACGCATGCCATGGACCGAGATGCCCGAGCCGGTCCGTCTGCGATCGAGGATCGACTGGGATCGCGTGTCATCTCGGCGCGGTCGCAAGCCGGTGGTTTCTCGCCGGGGTCGCGGCGCGCCTGCAGTTGGCCGACGGCGCACGCGTGTTCGTCAAGGCAGTGTGCGGCTCGCCGAACCCGGAATCGCCCGATATACACCGGCGAGAGGCACGCATCGCGGCGGCATTGCCGGCCCACGTTCCGGCGCCCGCGCGGCGCTGGTCGTGGGACGACGGCGATTGGGTCGTACTTGCGTTCGACGACGTCGACGGCCGCGCGCCCGAGTTGCCGTGGCGCACCCAGGAGCTCGAGCGGGTGCTCGCGGCGTTGCACGCACTCGCCACGGGGTTGACGCCGTCGCCGATTTCGCTCGAACCCGCCACCGAGTCGCTCGCCCGTCCTTTCGGTGGATGGCGCCGGATCGCTGATGGCGGGGCCGATGTGGTGAACATCGTCCCGACGCGCGTTCGGGAACGTGTCGACGACCTCGTCGCGCTCGAGTCGCGATGGCCGGAGTCGGTGCTCGACGACACGCTGGTCCATCTCGACGTGCGGGCCGACAACCTCTTGCTCACACCGGATCGTGTTCTCGTCGTCGACTGGCCGTGGGCCGCCGTCGGTGCGCCCTGGCTCGATCTCGTCGCGATGCTGCCGAGCGTCGCCGTGCAAGGCGGACCCCAACCCGACGACGTGTGGCGCGCGCACCCGCTCAATCGCGGGATCGACGACGACCGCGTCGACGCGTTCATCGCCGCGCTCGCGGGGTTGTTCGTGCACGCGGCGCTCCTGCCTCCGGCAC
>JALYLU010000166.1 GCA_030774075.1 Actinomycetota bacterium
GTGTGGAATCCCGCGGGACCCGACGCGAGCGCACCGCAGAGATCGGCCCCGACGTCGGTGGGGAGAAGTGAGAAGTCGTCGGGACCCGCGTACGGGGTGTGCGTGAAGTGGACGACGCGCAGGTCGGGGCGCAGGGCGCGCAGCTGTCCGGCCACGAGGGTGAGCTGGTAGTCCTGCACCAGGACGACCTCGCCCGAGGACGCCGTCTCCAGGACCGCGTCGGTGAAGCACTGGTTCACGGCGACGAACGCGTCCCACGCGTCGCGGAACCGAAGGTCGAACCGCGGCCGACGCGTACGATCGAAAATGCCGTGATGCAGGAACCACAGGACGCCGTTTGCGACGACTTCGTAGTGCATACGGTGCTGCGCGCGATCGAGGTCGAGCAGCCGCAGGTTGACGTCGAGGTCTCCGGTTGTGCCGGCGCGTGCCGCGGCCCGGTCGTCGTCCGAGATCGCGGCCGCGATCCAAGTTGCGTCGATATCGTCGGAGAGCAGCGGACCCAGCGCGCTGACGATGCCGCCCGCGCCGCGATGGGCGGTCAGGTTGCCGTCGTCGCCGCGGCCGAAACTGTAAGGGCCCCGATGGGAGACGACGATCACCGGACGGCTTCCGTCATTGCATCTCGCCGTACAGGCGCAGCCAGTCTTCGAGCTCGCGGGTCGAGAGGAACTGCCGGCGTACCGTCTCCCGGCCTACCGCTCCCATCTCGGTCGCGCGCTGTGGCGCGCGCAGCAGGTCGGCGGTCCGCTTCGCCGCGGTCTCGACGTCGTCGACCAGGTAGCCATTCACTCCGTCTTCGATCTGGAGTGTGATTCCGCCGCACCGGCCGCCGACCACGGGCCGGCCCTTCCAGAGCCCTTCGCTCACCGTGAGCCCGAACCCTTCGCGCATCGACTTCTGCATGACGACGGCAGCGAGGCGCTGGAACGCGTTGATCTGCACGTTGCCGACCTGCTGAATGTTCGAGAGCAGGTGCACGTCCTGGTCGCCGGCTCGTGCTTCGTCGGCCAGCTCCCAGTAGTGAAAACCATCCGGGTCGTCGGTCGCCATGGAGCCCGCGAGCACGAGCTGGAGGCTCGGGAACTCCTCGCGCACGATCCGGTATGCCTCGATGACGCCGATTGGGTCCTTCCACGGATCGAAGCGGCTCACTTGCACGAGGAGGGGGTCGTGCGGGCGCACGCCGTACTGCTTGACGAGCTCGTTCACGAACGGCTGTGGCAGATCGAGGTTCTTGACCGACAGCGGGTCGATGCACGGCGGTGCGAACACGACGCGGTCCATGTGGAGCGAGCTCGGGACGAACTCCGGCATCGTCCATACCGACGCGTCGTACTGCTCGACGAACGGACGGAAGAACTCGAACACTTGCTCGTTCGCGTCGGTGAGGTCGATGTGGCACCGCCAGATCCACTTCGTGCTCTCCGGTGCCACCCCGTGGCCGCGTGCGTAGTCGCGCATCGCGGCCGGCTGCGGGTCGTGGATCACGACGAAGTCCCACTCGCCCTCGAGTTGCAGCGCATTGTCGAGCACGCGCTCGAGGTAGATGTGCTCCATCTGCGGCGTCCATTCGACGTCGGCGCCCTGGAGTGCGTTGTGGACCGTCTTCGTCACGGCGAAGAATTCGTCGCTGCCGTGCATCACGTGCCACTCCGCGTCTATCCCAACGTCTCGCAGCAACGCGACATGCGTGAAGAGAAGCTCGGCGACGCCACCGCCGTATGCCGTCGCGTTCACGTGCAGCACCCGGGACCCGCGCAACGGCTCGGCGAGGGCCCGGATCCGCTCGATCGTTCCAGGTTCGACGACCTCGGCGTAGTCATCGAGGTGCTTGTCGAGCAAGGGCACGCGTTCGAGCAAATCGAGCTCCCGGGGGCGACGCGGACGGCGGACAGGCGACAATCTATGCGCTGTGACCCGTGCCGTCGTTTGTCCCGACAAGTTCCGAGGAACCCTCCGGGCAGACGAGGTCGCGAGTGCGATGGCCGCCGGCGTCCGCCGAACGGGGTTCGACGAGGTCGTCGAACTCCCGCTCGCAGACGGCGGCGAGGGAACGCTCGACACCATGCTCGCGGCGCGCGGCGGGTCGCGTCGGACTGCACGAGTGACCGGTCCGCTCGGCGAACCGGTTGACGCGCAGTGGGGCGTGTTGACGGGTGGAGTCGCGATCGTCGAGATGGCGCAGGCGAGCGGTCTCGCGCTCGTGCACGATCGCAACGATCCGTTGCGGGCAAGCACGCGCGGAACCGGCGAGCTGATCGCGGCCGTGCGCGCGCAGGGTTTCAACCGCGTCGTCGTCGCGGTCGGCGGGAGCGCGTCTACCGACGGGGGACTCGCCGCGGTCGAAGCCTTGGGCTGGTCGCTCCAGGGGATGAAGGTCACGGTCGCGTGCGATGTCGAGACCTCGTTCGCCGATGCCGCGAAGCTCTTTGGTCCGCAGAAGGGCGCGAGCGGGGCGCAGGTCGCGTTGCTGACGCGGCGGCTGAAGATGTTGGCCGATCGATATCGAGCGCGTACAGGAGTCGACGTCGCGCGGCTGACGGGCGCGGGAGCGGCGGGTGGGCTCGCAGGTGGGCTCGCCGCGATCGGCGCCGAGCTCGCGCCGGGCTTCGAAGTGGTCGCGGAAGCAGTTGGGCTCGAAGCGGCGCTCGACGGCGCCAGCCTCGCGATGACGGGCGAAGGAAGGCTCGACCCGTCGAGTCTCGCGGGGAAGGTCGTCGGCGGGGTGCTTGCGTGGGCGGACGACCTCGAGGTCGGGAGTGTCGCGATCATCGCCGGTCAAGCGACCGACGACGCCCGCGCCGCGCTGTCCGAAAGATCCGGCGTGCAGGTGCTCGCGCTCACCGATCGCGTCTGGCAGGCGAGTGAGACCTACACGCGGACCGCGCTACTCGTCGAAGAGGCCGCTATCGAGGCGGCGAGAACCGCGCTCGGTATGCCGGCATCGTGATGATGGGCGGACGCTCGCGCACCTCGACGGGCTGAGCGGTGATCGTGCCGTCGGGCGCCGCGCGCAACAGTTCCACGACCGGGGCAATCGCTTCGGGCAAGAGTCCGGCGCGACGTAAGGCGGTCGCCATGACCGCGAGCGCTTGGGGCCCGAGATCTTCGAGTGGGCGGTTGCGGTGTTCGCGGACGTCGAGGTCGACCTGCGCGACCGCGTCGCGCCCAAACCGCTCCACGACGTCGACCAGCAACCCGAGCTCCACGCCCCAGCCTTCGACGAACGGCAGCACCTCGAGCGCGCGGCGCCGCGCCGCGTACTCGCCGCCGAGGGGCTGCACGATGTCCGCGAGCTTCGGGAAGAGCAGCGAAAGCAACGGCCGGGCAACGAGCTCCGTCACGCGCCCGCCACCCGTCGGCGCACCTTCGAACGAACGGGTGAAGTAGGCCTTCACGAACATGATGTCGGGCTGGGCGAGCAACGGCGCGCACAGCCGTTCGATGTACTCGCCGTGGAAGTTGCGCAGGTCGGCATCGATCCAGCAGATGACGTCGCCGGTGCAGGCGTGCAGCGACTTCCACATCGCGTTGCCTTTGCCCGATCCCGGGCCGGCCTCGGGGAGCACCGAGGCCTCGCTGACGACCCGTGCGCCGGCCCGGCCCGCTATGGCAGCGGTGTCGTCGGAGGAGCCGTCGTCGAGCACGACGACCTCTGACACGACGTCGAGGCGAACCGCCTCCCGCACGATCGCTCCGATGGTCGGCCCCTCGTTGCGCGCGGGCAGGCACACCGACACTTTGGCCGACACCTTGCCCGAAACCTCGGCCGACACTCGGGGGGCACCTCCAGCCATGGAGTCAGGCTACGGGAAGGTGATATTCTCACCGATCAACGCGCTCATCGAGAGCGGCCGAGGGACAGGCCCTTTGACGCCGCGGCAACCAGCTCGAGCCTCCGGGTTCGCGCCAGGTGCCAATGCCTGACCGATGAGCAGCCAAAGAGCGGCCTCCACTGTGTGGCAGTCGCTCGAGGCGCTCGGAGCGCGTCGACAGAATGGGGAGACGCTCCGATGGTTCATGTGCAAGGTCTGCGCTGCCGAGAGTGCGGTCGTGAGTATGACGCCGCTCCGATATTCACGTGCGAATGGTGTTTCGGCCCGCTCGAGGTCGCGTACGACTACGAGGCGATCGCCGCGTCGGTCACGCGCGAGAAGATCGCGGCGGGTCCGCTGAGCCTCTGGCGCTACTCGGACTTGTTGCCGGTCGAGGCCGACAGCGCGGTCGATCTCGGCACGGGCTTCACCCCGCTGGTGCGTGCCGATCGGCTCGCGGCCGAGCTCGGCCTCGGTGAGGTGTGGCTCAAGAACGACACTCGCAACCCGACGAACTCGTTCAAGGATCGGGTCGTCTCCGTGGCCTTGAGCAAGGCGCTCGAGTTCGGGTTCAAAGTGGCCGCCTGCGCGTCGACGGGCAACCTCGCGAACTCGGTTGCCGCGCATGCGGCGCGCGCCGGATTGCGCAGCTACGTGTTCATCCCGGCCGATCTCGAGCAGGGCAAGGTCGTGACGACCGCGGTCTACGGTGGGAACCTCGTCGCGATCAACGGCAACTACGACGACGTCAACCGTCTCTGTGCCGAGCTTGCGAGCATTTACGAATGGGCGTTCGTGAACGTCAACATGCGGCCTTACTATGCCGAGGGTTCCAAGACCCTCGCGTTCGAGACCGCCGAGCAGCTCGGCTGGACCGTGCCCGATCATGTCGTGGTACCGGTCGCGAGCGGATCGCTCCTCACCAAGGTCCGCAAGGGATTCGACGAGCTGTACAGGGTCGGCCTGCTCGATGAGGAGCCGCAGGTGCGCGTGTCCGGCGCGCAGGCACTCGGCTGTTCGCCGGTGGCGAAGGCGTTCATCGAGAAGGCCGACACCATCCGGCCCGTGAAGCCCGACACGATCGCCAAGTCGCTGGCTATCGGCAATCCGGCGGATGGCTACTTCGCGCTGGACGTCGTCCGCACCACGGGAGGCGGGTTCGGAGCCGTCACCGATGACGAGATCGTCGACGGGATGCGACTGCTCGCGCGCACGGAAGGGATCTTCGCGGAGACCGCCGGCGGAGTGACGGTGGCGACGTTGAAGCGGCTCGCGGCCGACGGCGTGATCCGGCCCGACGAACGCGTCGTGGTCTACATCACCGGGCACGGGCTGAAGACGCTCGAAGCGGTTTCGGCCCAATGTGGCCCGACCGCGACGATCGCAGCCACGCTCGACGCGTTCCACGAAGCGTTCGATATCGAGGAGTCGTAACCATGGTCGTATCGGCATGAGCGTCACCGTTCGGATTCCAACGCAGCTGCGCAGCCTCTCGGCAAACGCGGCGGAGGTGCAGGTCGAGGCGGGCACCGTCGCCGACGCGTTGAAGGCGCTCGAAAGCGCCCATCCCGGATTCGCGGAGCGGTTGTTCGACGAGACGGGCGGGCTCCGTCGCTTCGTCAACGTTTTCCTTGCCGACGAGGACATCCGTTTCTTGCAAGGCGTCGACTCGCCCGTCGCCGACGGTCAGACCCTCAGCATTGTTCCGGCGGTCGCCGGTGGCAGCATTGTTCCGGCGGTCGCCGGTGGCAGCATTGTTCCGGCGGTCGCCGGTGGCAGCTTTGTTCCGGCGGTCGCCGGCGGCTGACGCGCGCAGTGGGTCGATGTCCGACAGTTGAAACGAAGCGGCTGCTGCTGCGCCCGTTTCGCGAGGAAGACGTCGACGCGTACGCCGCGGTTCTGCAAACGCGCCAGGTGCGCGCGTCGCTGCATCTTCCCGACGACGTCGGGCGCGAGCAGGCGTGGCTCGGGATCGCGCAACAGCTCGGGCAGTGGGAGTTACGCGGGACGGGGCAGTGGGCGCTCGAGGAACAGGCGACGGGTACGTTCGTCGGACGCGCGGGCATGCACTTCCCCGAACGAGCCGACTGGCCGGGCATCGAGATCGGTTGGGCCCTGCACCCCGACCATTGGGGCAAGGGCTTCGCGACCGAAGCGGGCGCGGCGGCGGTCGAGTACGCGTTCGTGCATCACCCCGTCGACGCGCTGTACAGCGTGATCTTGCCCGAGAACACCGCGTCGCAGGCTGTCGCGCGCCGACTCGGCTTCACACTGTGGGAACAGCGCACGTTTTCACATTTCCCCGCGATTCCGCACGGCATCTGGAGACTTCAGCGAACCAAGACGTAGAGCGATTCCGCAACTCGGGTCGGTACGCGGTGCTCACCGGTGTCGGTCTTGACGGTGACGCCGTCGGCGCTCGCGTGAACGATCGTCGCGTCGCATCCGGGGAGCAGGTGTGCGCCCGCGATGAGCACGAGCGCCTCATCCGACATCTCCAAACGCTCGCTGACGCGGGCGACGGTGACCGGCCCGATCTCGGCATCGGCGAGCGCGACCGTGCGGGTTGTGGGGGCCGAGTGATGCGAGCCCGGGATCGGGTTGCCGTGCGGACACGTGGCCGGATCGCCGAGCAGCACCACGAGCTTCTCTTCGACGTCGGCGGAGATCGCGTGCTCCCAGCGAGCCGCCTCGGCGTGCACCTTCTCCCATTCGAGCCCGATCACGTCGACGAGGAGGCGTTCGGCCAGCCGGTGGCGGCGCACGATGGTGGTCGCCAGCCCGCGGCCCTTGGTGGTGAGGCTGAGGCGGCGGTCGCCGTCGAGCTCGACGAATCCCTGGTCGACGAGCCGGCCGCAGGTTTCCGACACGGCGGCGGCCGACAGGCCGAGTCGCTCCACGAGGCGGGCTCGCATGGGTACGATGCCCTCCTCCTCGAGTGAGAGGATCGTCTCGAGGTACTCCTCGGTCGTGTCGTGCAACTCGGCCACGAGCCCACGTTACGGCCATCCCGGGCGGGTGTGGGTCCGGTTCCTCGGCTTGCACTCGCGCCGGTCGAGTGCCAACATGGGTTAGCACTCGGCTATCCTGAGTGCCAACCATCCGCCCGTTCCACGCAGCCAACGCAGGCTGCTCCAGGGGGTTTTGCCAATGCCCAAGCAGATCGCCTACGACGAGCACGCCCGCCGTTCGCTCGAGGCGGGTATGAACAAGCTCGCCGACGCGGTGCGCGTCACCCTTGGCCCGCGCGGCCGCAATGTCGTCCTCGAAAAGAAGTGGGGCGCCCCCACGATCACCAACGACGGTGTTTCGATCGCCAAGGAGATCGACCTCGAGGATCCCTTCGAGAAGATCGGCGCCGAGCTGGTCAAAGAAGTCGCCAAGAAGACCGACGACGTCGCCGGCGACGGCACCACGACCGCCACGGTGCTCGCCTGGGCAATGGTGCGCGAGGGTCTGCGCAACGTCGCGGCCGGCGCGAACCCGATGGTCCTCAAAGGTGGTATCCAGGAGGCCGTCGCCACCGCCGTCGAGGACTTGAAGAAGCAGTCGAAGAAGGTCGACACCGACCCGGCCGCCATCGCCAACGTCGCCGCGATCTCCGCGGCCGACAAGGAGATCGGCTCGATGATCGCCGAGGCGCTCGAGAAGGTCGGCAAGGACGGCGTGATCACCGTCGAGGAGAGCCAGACCTTCGGCATGGAGCTCGACCTCGTCGAGGGCATGCGTTTCGACAAGGGCTACATCTCGCCGTACTTCGTCACGGACCCCGAGCGCATGGAAGCGGTCCTCGACGACGCGTTGCTCCTGTTCGTGTCGAGCAAGATCAGCGCGGTCAAGGATCTCCTCCCCGTGCTCGAGAAGGTCATGCAGTCGGGCAAGCCGCTGGCGATCATCGCCGAGGACGTCGAGGGCGAGGCGCTCGCCACGCTCGTCGTCAACAAGATCCGCGGCACGTTCAAGTCGGTCGCCATCAAGGCCCCCGGCTTCGGCGAGCGGCGCAAGGCGATGCTCCAGGACATGGCGATGCTCACCGGTGGCCAGGTGGTCTCCGAGGAGATCGGCCTGAAGCTCGAGAGCATCGGGATGGAGTTGCTCGGCAAGGCCCGCAAGGTCGTCGTCACCAAGGACGAGACCACGATCGTCGAAGGCGCGGGTGCCAAGGCCGACGTACAGGGTCGCATCCAGCAGATCCGCAACGAGATCGACAACACCGACTCCGACTACGACCGCGAGAAGCTGCAGGAGCGGCTCGCCAAGTTGTCGGGTGGCGTCGCGATCATCAAGGTCGGCGCGGCCACCGAGGTGGAGCTGAAGGAGAAGAAGCACCGCATCGAAGACGCGGTGCAGACCACGAAGGCGGCCGTCGAAGAGGGCGTCGTGCCCGGCGGTGGCGTTGCGTTGCTCCGGGCCCAGGCGAAGGTGCTCGAGCTCGCCGCCACCCTCGAGGGCGACATTGCCACCGGTGCCAAGATCGTCGCTCGGGCGCTGGAAGAGCCGTTGAAGCAGATCGCCGTCAACGCCGGCATGGAAGGTGGTGTGATCGTCGAGAAGGTGAAGAACCTGAAGGGCGCGCACGGCCTCAACGCGGCGACGGGTGAGTACGAGGACCTGGTCAAGGCGGGAGTCATCGACGCCGCCAAGGTGACGCGCTCGGCGCTGCAGAACGCAGCCTCGATCGCAGCGCTGTTCCTCACCACCGAGGCGGTCGTGGCCGACAAGCCCGAAGAGAAGGGCGCCGGCATGCCGGGAGGCGGAATGCCCGGCGGCGGCATGGGTGACATGGACTTCTAGTTCCAGTCCTGCGCAGTCCGCAAGGGGCGCCCCTTCGGGCGCCCCTGGCGCGTCCCGGACCGGAACGCGCCAGGGGCGAGCGGGGCGCCGGCGCCGCAGCCGGTTGTCATCTGAGTGCTGATCTCGGCCCTCGCGCCGGTACCATCCGGGCCGGAGGTCGGAGGCTACGGAGGGGCAGGGATGCTGGGTTCGCGGCCCATGTTCGCCGCCGTCGCGCTGAGTGTCGCGGTTGTCGTCGCGGGCTGCGGCGGTACCGACTTCCCCCGGCTCGCAGTCGCACCCGCGCCGACCGGCGCCGGGCGGGCTCCGTTGCCGCGCGCGCGCAATCCCGCGCTCCAGGCGGCTGTGCTCCGGTCCGTGTCAACGACCTCGGCGGCGCGAACCGCTCGGACCTCGATCTCGGTGACCCCGACCGGACTGGGTGACGACTCGCTCGCGACCGGCGCCTACGACATTGCGGGCGCGGGTGTCGTCGACTTCGTCAGCGGCAACGCCGACCTCTCGCTCAGCATCCCTC
>JALYLU010000167.1:0-2743 GCA_030774075.1 Actinomycetota bacterium
TGCATAAGCCACACCGCGTTCCCGGACGTGCCGCTCACGTACGTCTTGTTGGTGAGGTACGCGGTGCTCGTCGTGGCATCGATCGTGGGCGTGGCCATGACGCCCACGTGCGGGTTGATATCTCCACAACCGATGTCGGCGGTGTTCCAGGGCGTGCCGAGAGAGCGCACCCACTTCTGCGTCCCAGTGTTGGGGTCCAGCCCGTAGACCTTGTTGTTCTGCGTCGCGACCAGCAAGGTGCCGCCGGCCAGCACTGGCTGGGCGTACACCTGCCCGTCGACAGCAGCCGAGAATTCCTGTCCGAACGATCCGCCTCCGACGACCGCGGGCGACAGGCCTGGCTGGTCGGGATACCAGCCGGTGCGCGCGGCATCACGATTGTTGGTCGTGATATTCGCCCGGGCCGAGGATTGCGGCGCGAGCGCAAGGCTCGATATTGCGACAATGGCGAGCGCTCGCCCGACAGGCCGCGTCGGCTGTCCTCGCATTCCACGTCCGCGCATGTGGCTCCCGAACTCTTGTCAATTGCGCCGACGCACCGCGCCGACGAGGGTAGTGATGCGCGGAATATAACCGGCGCGGAATGTGAATCTCAATGCTCCGAACACGGTGGCCGCCGAGCTCTTCCCAAATGGGGTATACCCGCATTTCGTCGGAGTACCAATCCCTGCGGCGTGTACATTCCGTCCGGCGGCGCGTCCGCGGTCGACGACCGAAGGCGGTATCTCGTGACTCGAGCGCGTAACGTTCTCATCGACGTCGCGGTACTCGCCGTCGTGGTGGGTTTCGGGGTTGCGTTCCTCGTCGCTCGGCACGATCAAACGCGCTACGACCCTGCCGCGCGCGCGATCGCGGCCTGGTCGCAGCGCCAAGGTGTGACGCGGGTCGCCTGGCCCGTCGCACAACGCGCCGCGGTCCCGACGCTGCTGCACAGCCATGTCACGCCCGTGCTCTTCGACGCGCAGCATCCGGTGCCGCAGCAGTTTGCCGTGAACGACACGGCCGTCATGGTGACGCCCGGACGTCGCGATGGTCCGTCTACTCACGAACTCGACGCAGCCACGCGCGCGCAATTCCGGTCGGGCGGGTTTCTCGCGCGCGTCGTCGATCTCTCCGTGCTCGCCCGAGTCCCGCTCGCACCAGGCGAATCGGTGAGCCAAGAGATCTCGCGCCCGTACGTGTACGCCCCGCTGCGCGATAGCCGCGCGATCACCTCGTCGTCCGCGTTGGCGACGCATCTCACGCTCGAGGCCGGTCGCTACGTCGTACGCATCGAGGCATTCGATCCCAGTAGGCCGGCTCGCATGCGGATCGCCGTGGCGCGCAATTCGCGTGCGATCGCGGCTGGATCCTTTCGCCTTCGGAACGTCGTGAGTGCGCCGACGACGATGTCGTTCGCGATTCCGAGCGTCGGCGCGGGACCGATCACAATCGCGTTCAGCTCTGACGAGCCGTCCGGCAGCCCCGTCCTGGTTCACGGCTGGAGCGTCGAGCGGATGCGAATATGAGGGACCGGCACACTTGGCACGATCAGTGCGCGTTGGCCGGCGCGGCACTTCTTGTCGTCGCCCTTTCTATCGCGTTCGCATGGACGTTGCGGTACGCGCCCGACGAGTCGAGCCACCGCGCCGTCCTCGAGCACTACGTACACCATCTGGGATGGATGACCCGCGACGAGTGGCAGTACGGCGCCCTCCGAGGCCACGGTTACAACCTCTTCTCCCCCGTGCCGTACTTGCCGTATTTGCCGTTCGCGCTGATCGCCGATCACGTGTCCGTCCTGGGCATCGCTACGCACAGGCTGTTCGTCATGCGCCTGGGCGGCCTCCTCGTCGCCCTTCTGCAGCTTCTGGCGACCATCGCGCTCGTACGACGAATGTGCCGTGATTGCGGTCGAGTCGAGGTGATCGCGGTCGCGCTCGCCGCGAACCTCGTGCCGCAGCTGCGATACATCCACGCCTACGTGAACGCGGATGCCGTCACCATTCTGACCGCGACGATCGCATTCGCATTGCTCTTGCGAATCGTTCAACGCGACCATGTCACACTCGGCGACGCGGCGCTCGTAGGCCTGACGGTCGGCGTCGCCGCGCACGGCCGGTACAACGGATTTCTCGTCGCAGGCCTCTTGCTCGTCGTGTGCGTCGTTCGCGTGCTGCGCTCGTCACCCTCGCTGCGTGCGAAGCTCCGACTCGTAGGCGTCGCTATCGCACTGCCCGTGCTCCTCGCGGGCGCCTTCCACCTGCACGGATACAACGAGCTGCAAAACCGCCACATTCTTGCAACCGCCGACAACGAGGAGCTCGCGGAGTCGACCTTCCAGGGGCGCCTTCGCGTCGCGCCACCCACACTGTCGCTGCTGAACAGGCGCGTTCACCAAGCTCCGAACGTATGGATGTCGTCGTGGGCGTCGCTCGCGAACTCGCCCGGCCCGAACTACGCCGACCTGCGCGGACTCTGGCTGTGGCTCCTCTTCCTCGCGAGCGCGGCGGGCGTCGTCGGCCTCATCGTCAACACGGGGACGCTGTTGCGTACATCAGGCCGGTTCGTCGGGCTCGCCGCAGTGGGGGTGCTCCTCGCATCCTGGGCGTTGGGCACGACCCAAAGACTCTCGAGTTTCCCGGGACGGTTCCTTCTGACGGCCGGCATTCCGGCACTCGCGGCTGCGATCCTCGGTGGTGCCGACCTGCTCCGGCGCCTCCCACGCGTGAAGCGGCCAGTGCTCGTGGCGGCCAGTAGTTGG
>JALYLU010000167.1:2753-9120 GCA_030774075.1 Actinomycetota bacterium
CATCTGGGCGATTGCACACGTCGCGGCCTAACGACCGCGCCGCCCGCAGCATCGGGATGAACCCCGTCGAACGCGGCGATGTCCTCCGCGTTGCGCGATCCTCTGGCATCTCGATTTCGCGGGCATGCGCGTGCTCGTGCCCTCACGACCGTGGCGCCGTGGTGCACGATGCCGATCGTCACTGCGACCGTCGAAGCGCGGGCGGTGCAGGAAGCAATGCGCATATGATCCGTGAGTAGGTCAACGAGGTCGGCTGCTCGACGACAACGGCGAGCCGATCCCGACTCGACTTCGAACACGACACGACTATCGGCCCGGGCCGCGTTGAGTTTCGTGGCCGTTCCGATGCGGTTCTTTCATGCGACGTGGGGGCGGCCGTCGGGTCCCGATCGAGTCGTATCTGCGGCTCATCTTCTTGAAGTATCGGTATCGGTTGGGGTTCGAGCCGTTGTGTCGGGAGGTGGAGGACTCGATCAGCTGGTCGCGCTTTTGTCGGATCCCGCTGGGTGGCTGCCCTCTGGGGTTTTGGACAGTATGTCGAGTCCAACCGGCGCCGGGTTATGCCGGGGTCGCCGTATCGAGGAACGGGCCGAACATGAACTGGATGAGCTCGTCGCTGGCGTAGATGCGCTCACCCGAAAGCTTGCCGTCCGCGCCGAAGGTCAGGATGCCGATGATGTCATGGCGCGTGCCGATGCCGTCGGCCTCGATGTGCAGGGTGTACTCCTGGAGGGCGCCCTCATCGGCGATCCACTCCGAGCGCATTTTGTAACCAGTGATACGCGGCACACAGTTCGCGAAGAAATGCTCGTAGTAATGCCTGGCGAAGTCGCGGCCGCGGAGGATCCGGCCCATGGGTTGCAGTTCGTAGACCGGGCTGTCATCGAGCGTTGCCATCGTTGCCTCGATGTCGAGCGCGCCTTCCGCGGCGGCGTGGGCCCGGGCGACATTTATCATTGCCTCTTTGTCGTTGTCGGGCATGACGGTGGCCTCCGGCGTCGAGTCGAATCAAACGAGCTGAGCAGAGCACTTCGCCGAGTAGTGCTCGCCGGGTCTTCTGGCGCGGGGGTCGCACGAGTCGGGAGTGCGCGTTGCGGACGTCCGCGTGCCGACCTTACAGTGAGGTGGATGGGCCCAGTCCGGATCGGAATCCTCGGCGCGGCACGCATCGCGCCGTCGGCCGTGATCAAGCCCGCCCGCAATATCTCTGAAGCCGAGATCGGAGCGGTGGCGGCCCGGAATCGCGGCCGCGCCGACGCCTTCGCGTCGAAGCACGGTATCCCGAAGGTGCGCGACTCGTACGCGGCGCTCGTCGCCGATCCCGAGCTCGACGCGATATACAACCCACTCCCCAATGGGCTGCACGCGGAGTGGACGATCGCCGCGTTGGAAGCGGGCAAGCACGTGCTGTGCGAGAAGCCGTTCACCGCGAACGCGAAGGAGGCCGAAGAGGTCGCCGCGGTCGCGGCTCGCACCGGCCTCGTCGTGATGGAGGCCTTCCACTACCGGTATCACCCGCTCGCGAAGCGCATGCGTGAGATCGTCGAGAGTGACGAGCTGGGCGCCCTCCGGCGGGTCGAGACCGCGCTGTGCTTCCCGTTCCCGAAGTTCTCCGACATCCGCTATCAATACGATCTCGCGGGCGGCGCGACCATGGATGTGGGTGCCTATACGGTGCACATGGCACGCATGCTCGGATGCGAGGAGCCCGACGTCCGCTCGGCCCACGCCAAGCTGCGTACCCCCGACGTCGATCGCGCGATGCGCGCGGAGTTGACGTTTCCGAGCGGCCATACCGGACGCATCACGTGTTCGATGTGGTCGAGATGGTTCATCCAGACGTACGCCCGGGTGATCGGCGACCGGGGTGAGTTGCACGTGATCAACCCGACCTCGCCACAACTGTGGCACCGCATGCGCGTGAAGCGCGGTGGCAACGCCCGCACCGAGCGGTTCTCGCGCCGGCCCACCTACGAGTACCAACTCGAGGCGTTCTGCGCGGCCGTGCTTCGGGGCGAAACGACACTGACCCCGCCCGCCGACTCGATCGCCAACATGCGTGTGCTCGACGCGATCTACGTAGCCGCGGGGTTGACGCCACGTGGAACGTGAAGGGCGCGAGGGCCGCGTGCGCCCGGACCTGAGCGCCATGAACGCAACGAAGATGCATGATGGCCAGGGCGGGCCACCTGGGCGCGTGCAACGGGGCGCGAAATTCGAGCCGTTGGACGCGTTCGCCGTTGTGGGGTTGCTTGTGGCGGCGTTCGTCGCGCGTCGCAACGTTCTCCCTCACGACGGCTTGTTCGGAGACGATGCTTGGCAGGCGTTCGGCGCCGCGAAGGGATCTCCGGGCAACTTCATCACTGTGGGTTTTTCCGCCCCTGGCTTCACTGGTGCGTTGATGATCTGGCATCGGCTCGTCGGCGCGCCGGAACGGATGGCGTACCTCGCGTTCGCCGGCGGCGTCGTCACTCCCGCCGTCTTGTACGTCGCACTCCGCCGCTTCGGGTACGTGTGGTCGATCAGCTTGCTCCTCGGCGCGGCTCTCGTGTCCGAGAACCTGAACGTCGTGTACTCGGGGCGAGTGAAGTCGTACGTGATCGACGCACTCATCGTCCTTGGGTTCGCGGCGTTGCTCCCGCGTCTTGTCCGTGTGCGTTTCGGGTGGCGCGCGGCCGCGCTCTGGGTCTTCGGATCGTTCGTAGTCGGCTTCTTCAGCCCGTTCGCGTTCGTCGCCGCGGGAGTCGCCGGCATGATCATGTTGCTGCGACCGGCCGGCGATCGAGCGATGCGGGCGGTCGCGGTCGTGGGACAGGGTGCGCTCTATATCGCGCTGACGCTGGCCGTGCGCCGGACATACGACGTGAGGTCGCTGCAAGTCTGGTGGAAGCGCAACTATGACGCCTTCGTCGGCTTCGACGTACAACCGCTCGGGTTCGTGTCGCACGTGGTAACCCATATGCGCCGCGTTGCGGCCGTCTTCTCCGGCGGCCCGGCCTGGTGGGCCACGCTGATCCTGATTGCTGCGCTCATCGCCTTGGCTGTCGATGCGGTGGTTCGCCGCCGTTCCGCGCGGGCGCTGCGGGCGCAGTACCTGCTGCTCCTCATGCTCATGGCCGTCGCCGCCAGCGTGGTAAGTGTGCTGCCGTTGGGTCCGACCTCGGACGGAATGCGGCTCTCCTTGTGGCTGGTCCCGATCTTCGCAATCGGAGTGGCGAGCGCACTGGAACGGCTACGAGTCGCGCTCACAAACCGGGTCGCAACGCGGATCGCCTTCGACGCAGCCGCGGTCGTCGCCTCCGCGCTCCTCGTGGTGAGCGCATCCAACGGCGGACCGGACTATCCGCTTACCGGATCGAGGACGGCTGCCCAGTTCATGGAACGCGCGCTCGTGACCAATGACGCGGTGTTCATCGAGCACACCGGCAGCATGTATCCGTACGCCATCGCGTCGCACCTCCACCTCATCGTCTGGCCGCAACACCGCAGAATTGCCTTCAGGCCCGAGTTCCGCGACCGTCGCTTCCACTACATCGGCTTCACCGGCAACCTCGGCGATACGTTGCTGCTCACCAGCATCTCCGATGCCGACCACAGAACGGACATCGCACGCGCGATCGAGCGCGCGGATCGCGTCTTCCTTTACGTGGAAGCCATCTCGCACATCCCGCGTCGCGGTCGCCTCGCCTTGGCCACCACGCTCGACCAACTCGGATTCAAACAGGGGAACGACACGAAATTCGGCGACGCGCATGTGATCGTCTGGCGACGCACTCCGCCCTAGACCCAGCTGAGGTACGAGGTGCGCAAGCCGCGTCCGCGCTCTCACGTGCCGTGACCGCACTGCAGCCTCACGCGCCACTCGTGCAACTCACGTGGGCATCGCTGCAAAGCACTGAACCCGGCGCCGTATTGTCTCTACCATGGGCAAAGTCCTTACGGAGGAAGGAATCGCTCGCCAACTCGCGAACAGCCTGCGCGAAACGAACGACCGGCTGGACCGTCTGATCGCCGAACAGCAACGAACCAACGAGCTTCTCGAGATGCTCAGTGGTCTGATCGTGTTCGCTCCCGATAGGCCCGTACCCGGTAAGCCCGCCGTGCGCACCTCCTCCGTCGCCCGGCGCATCGAACTCGAGTGACGGAGGGCGCTCAATGGCGCGTCAGGAATGGTGTGGCTGACTGCTCGACATGTGGAGTGAGGGCGCGGTCGGTGTGTGAGGTTGCAGTGCCGCCGGAAACTGTGAGTCCGCCTGCGACGGTGTAGGTGGCCTCGTCGAAGACGCCGTTACTCGGCGCGTTGGCGAGGGCGAAGGCAGGAAACGCCTTGCCGTTCGAGAAGGATGTCGAGATGTAGTCGCCGACCATGGCACCTTGACTCGTGTTCGCGAGCCAGCTCAGCGACATCGGACCCCCGAGCTGTTGGGGGGCGCTCCAACTGGTTCCCCCGTTGGTCGAGCTGACGATCCCCACGTCGAGTTGACAGGTTGCTCTCGTGCAGTTCGCATTCGGGTAGTAGTAGTACGCGAGGGCCAAGTGCGCGGAGCTCCCCGATGTCGTGTTGTCCACGCCGAGGCCGGGAGTGAAGTGATCGACGGTGCTATTCGTCGCATCGATCGGCACGCGCGTGACTGTTGACCACGTGGTGCCGTCGAGCGAGGTCTTCATGACGATGTCGTTGGGGGCGTTGGGGCAACCCATTCGGAAACGGCAATCGGCCCACACGACGTACACCTTGCCGGCCGCGTCGATCTCCGCGGACGGCAACGACAGCGCGCGGAGGCTACCGGCGACAGTGTGTGAAGTCCGCGAAGCGATGGTGAACGGGCCGGTGTAGCTCGTGCCACCGTTCGTCGAGCGGAGCGCAGCGAGGGTCCCCGTCAGGGTGAAGTAGGGGACGATCACCGTGCCGTTCGGCTGCACGAGCGGTTGACCGCCGAGGCCGCTCGCCGCCGGCACGGTCGACGGCGCCCAGGTGAGCCCGCCATCGGTGGACGTCGACAGGTGCATTTGGTCGCCGGTATTGGAGTCGTCATATTCGGTATAACAGTGGCCGTAGAACGCGCTCCCGGGCGCGTTGTCGCACACCGACCAGTTCTTGTCCAGGGCCGTCCCACCGGCGACGAGGGCCGGGTTCCCCCAGGTGAGACCGCCGTCGGACGATCGGCTCACCACCACGCCCGCCGGACCGGGAGACTCCAGGAGCGCCAGCGAGGAGATGAGCCACACGTTGTGGCGTCGGTCATAGGCGACCGACGGATCGCTGGCGCGGTCGTAGGGACCTGCGCCTTGATACTTGGTGATCCCGGGAAGAAAGCCGTGCGTCCAGTGGCTGCCTGCGTCCGTGGAGGTCGCCCACCCGATATCCGACGCGCCGCCGTCGAAGAAACGACCGGACTGGAACGTCGACACGATGGTCGATCCGAACGAAAAGGTGTCCGGTTCAACTTGGGTGCGGTGCTGGCTCGTGGTGTTGGTGAAGGGGTCGGTGCTCACGCGCACATTGCAACCCGCGAGCAGGACGACACCCACAACCAACGCCACTCGACGCATGACGCCCCTCCAAAACCCCATCACCCGCAGTCACGACGCAGCCCGACACCCTACAAATCGAATACCGGCAACTCAAGAGCTCACGATGACGGCGGAGCCGTGGCCGAAGAGGCCTTGATTGATCGACAGGCCGACGCGCGCGCCTTCGACCTGGCGACCACCGGCGCCGCCGCGTACCTGCCACGTCAGCTCGCACACTTGGGCGATCGCTTGCGCGGGAACGGCTTCGCCGAAGCACGCCAGACCGCCACTCGGGTTCACCGGGACGCGGCCGCCGAGCGTCGTCGTGCCGTCGCGCAGCAGCTTCTCGGCTTCGCCCGGCGCGCAGAGCCCGATCTGCTCGTACCAGTCGAGCTCCATCGCGGTCGAGAGGTCGTAGACCTCGGCACAATCGAGGTCGTCGGGCCCGAGACCGGCCTCCTCGTAGGCGCGGACGGCGATCGACTCTTTGAACCCGTGCCGCGGCTTGGAAATTGTGCCGGCCGCGCTGTCGGTCGCGAAGTTCGGGAGCTCGATCGTCGTCTGCGGGTAGCTCGGCGTGACGGTCGAGATCCCGCGCACGCGCACGGCGTCGGCGGAGCCGTGGCGGCGCGCGTAGTCGAGCGAGGAGACGACGAGCGCGGCCGCGCCGTCGCTCGTGGCGCAGATGTCGAGCAGACCGAGCGGATCGGAGACGATCGGCGCGTCGAGGACGTCGTCGACCGACACCTCCTTCTTGTAGCGCGCGTAGGGATTGGCGAGGCCGTGCCTCGCGTTCTTGACCTTGACGCGCGCGAAGTCGTCGCGTGTCGCGCCGAACAGCTCCATCCGGCGC
>JALYLU010000168.1:0-4212 GCA_030774075.1 Actinomycetota bacterium
CTGCTAACAACCCGCCGATCCCGTACTGCGCGTTGACCAACGCCCGACACGCCGGCTGGCGCTCCCCGAAGCGGGTCAACGCGCGTTTGAGTGGCATGGCCTCGGTGTCGGTGGCGTCGATCATCTGATAGCCGACCCGGATCCGTTGCCGAGCGGCCGGCGAGAGCTGGACATCCTTGTCGGCGACTCGTGCTCGGACGCGCGCGGTACGGATCGCACCCTCGGGCACTGACACGCCATGTTGAAACAGCTCGGCATGGATCCGCTGACACCACTTGGTGCGCTGATCCACCAACGACTTGTACAGCCGTACTCGCTCCCGCCACTCCAACACGTCGGTCGGCGGGATCCACGACTCCGGTAGCTCCCCAGCCGCCAACAACTCGCGCAGCAGACGGGCATCGGTCCGGTCGGTCTTGGCGCGGTTCTTGCGACTCCGCGCCGCTTTCGTGTCGGCCGTCTCGGCGACGTGGGCCTCGAACCCCGCCGCGGTGATCTCCTCGACGACATACCGCCAGCCCGTGCAGCCCTCCACCGCCAACGCCACCGGCCCACCCTGCGCCCGGGCGGTCACGTCGTGAACCAGCCAACGCCGGAACCGTTCCCGATCCGGCTGCCACACCCGACCCCGCCACGACTCGCCAGACTCCACCACCAACGCATCGAACGTGATCTGCTCTCGATGCAGATCCAACCCACATACCATCGACATCCGGGACCTCCTTGATCGTGCTCGGGCTATTCAGCAACCACATGGTTGCCCGCGCACGAGCCGAGGAGGTCCTCACACATTGATTGTTCGGGGACACCCATCGCGTCGTTCTGTGATGCGCTCACGTTGGGTTAGTCGCGGCGGTGATTTGAGAGTGTCGACGGCCGCTTCCGGGTTGCGGTCGGCGGTTGCGAAAATGATCCGGTCGGTCGGTGCTGGTCGGTTACTGGCCTGCGACGGCGTACAGGGCCCAGGTTCCGGGAACTCCTTTGAGATCATGGTTGCCGCGATCGGTGAAGGGGATGCCAGAGCCCGTGACGAGATCAGTCACAGTGCGCGATACCCACACCGTCGATGGTTCGGCAAGCGCCGCGATTCGAGCGGCGATGTGCACGGCGACACCGGCGATGTCGTCTTGGCGTAGCTCGATTTCGCCCGTATGTACGCCGCCACGTATTTCGAGTCCGAGTTGGCGGGCGACGTCTCGGATGGCGCATGCACATTCGACGGCGCGAGCCGGACCGTCGAAGGTCGCGACAAACCCATCGCCGGTGGTGTTGATCTCAGTGCCTCGAAAGCGCGCCAACTGTCGACGCACGGCCTTGTCGTGACTGTCCAGCATGTCGCGCCACCGATGATCGCCAAGGTCGATCGCGCGCACAGTCGAGGACACGATGTCGGTGACGAGGATCGTCGACAGGACTCGGTTCGCGGGCGGTGTAGCGAGCACGCCCGTCACGAACTCTTCGATCTCGTCGAGCACGACCCCTGCCGAGTCCGACGCCCACCAGTAGTCGTCCGCGCCGGGAACCTCGACCCAGCGGGCCCCTCGTATGTGGTCCGCGATGTAGCGACCTGCCTGGCTAGGAGTGATGGGGTCGTCTCGCAGATGTATGACCAGGGTCGGCATCTGAATCGTTGGCAACACGGTGCGTACGTCGCTCTCCATCGCGACACGGAGCAGCGCCCGAGCGGTTCCCGGGCTCGCACCGCGCCGACCGGCCAGCTCCCACCATTGCCGGAACTGCACGTCATTCGCGACGCTCGGCGCGACCTCCACAAGGAAATCGGTATTCGTGTCGGCCGATGACGCAACCGTCGCGTCGAGGAGCGACTCCAATGCCTCGAGCGGCAGGCCCGCGGGATAGTCAACATCGACCAAGGCGCGGGCGAAGCCGTTGACGACGACAACTGATTCGACACGCTCGGGGTGGGTGGCGGCAAGCAGTAACCCGACCGAACTCGCCTCCGCCGACGCCAACACAATCGCGCGCTCGGACTCGACCGCGTCCAGAACGGCGACCGCGTCCCCTACCCACTGTTCGAGCGTCGGCGGTGTGGTCGGCGAGACCGGATCCGACAGCCCGATGCCGCGACGGTCGAAGCGGATCAGTCGGCCAAACGAACCCAGCCGGGCCATGCAGCGAGCCAAGCGAGGCTCGTCGTCCATCATGTCGACCGAGATGAAACCCTCCATCACAACGAGCAGGTCACGCGAGCCCTTGCCGATCACCTGATAGGCGACGTACGCGCCGCTGTTATTCGCGTACCGGACCTCGTCGTCGCCCATCACACCCAGCATTGGGTCTTGCCCGAACCGCTGTCAATCACGCGTCCCATAACGTCTCTAGAGGCCACGACGGCGGTCGGTTGACTCCGTTCCGGACTTCTACAAGCGCGCGCTCGTCGGTTGCTCGTGGTCGAGGACCCGGTCGATGATCGTGTGCGCGTAGCCGATCGCATCGTCTTCGTTCATCGCTGCTCCTTGGCGATTGAGCTCGAGGCGGCGCGCCTCGCCCAGGGATGCGTCGAGTGTCGCGATGAACTCCCGGTACTGTGCCGCGTCCGTGAGGCCGTAGGCAGAATCGCCGGCGAAGGCTACGCCGACGCCCTGGAGTATGGCGGCGGCTTCGGGTTCGTTGTCGGTCAGCCTCATCGTGATGGCTGCGAGGCCGATGCCCAGGTACGGGACCATTCCGGCCCAGTGCCACGCGTCGATCGCTTTCGCGCAGAGCTCGAGGGCTTCCCGTTGGTTGCCGACGCGTCCGGCGACTTGGGCCGCGAAGACGAGGTTGATGTTGTCCGAGATCGTTCCCAGTGGGGCAGAACACTCGAGGGATTCGCGCAGGTGTGCGAGCGCGCGCTCGGGGTCGGTCTCGCGCAGGGCATAGCCCAGGATGCCGAGTGCGGCCGCGATGGCGCTGGGATTCTCGGCACGGCGCGCCAGCCGGAGGGCTTCTTCGGCTTGGCCGATGGCGTCGGTCGCGTCGCCGCTCAGCCGGGCGAGGGTCCAGGCCAGGTGAACGGTGTCGCCCGTGGCACGAGCGACCGCGGCGGCCGTTGCCAAGTACTCGGCGCGTTCGTCGAGGCGCCCACGGAATCCCGCGATGGCTGCCCGCGTGATCCAGAGGTATGCATTCGCTTCGGTACCGAGGCGCTGTTCGGCGGCGAGTGCTTGGTCGCAGTAGCTCGCGGCAAGGTCCTGGTCGCCTCGGTCATGCGCGTACCAGGCTGCTTGCACCAGCGCGGCGGGGAGCTTTGCATGGTCCGTCGCCCCGGGTAGTTCCAAGGCCTTGGGCGCCAGAGGGCGTAGTCGAGTGCCGACATCGGTGTGATACATGGGCGCGCCGTCGCACGCACCCACGATGCGCAACGCGACGTCAACCTCTTGGCTGTCAATGGCCCAGCTGAGCGCGCTCCGGAGGTTGTCGAGCTCCCGTGTGAGTCGTGCCACCCACTCGATTTCGCGCCGGCCGTTGACCTGCGCGGCGCCGGCCTCGATGTAGCTCGCGTTGTACGCCGCGTGTGCCTGGCGGAACTGTTGAGTCTGGTGGGCAGCGTCGAGGTGCTCCTGGCCGTACTGCCTGATCGTCTCCAAGAGCCGATATCGAGTCTCCGTTCCGTCGGTCTCGGCAACCACGAGGGACTGCGCGACCAGGGAAACAAGCAATGCCAAGATTTCGTCGCCATCGAGGGTGTCGCCAGGGGTAACTGCGTCGACGGCCTCGAGAGTGAACCCGCCAACGAACACGCTGAGGCGATCGAACAACTCGCGTGCCGGATCGGCGAGCAGCTCGTAGGACCAGTCGATCGCAGCGCGGAGGGTCTGGTGGCGTTCCGCCACGTTGCGTTCCCCGCCGGTCAGGATGCGGAAGCGTTGATCGAGCCGGCGGGTGAGCTCTGCAGGCGTCAGCATCGGAATTCGTGCTGCCGCGAGCTCGATCGCCAATGCGACGCCGTCGAGGCGCCGACACAGATGGGCGACCGCATCGGCATTCGTCACACTCACAGCGAAATCAGCTTTGACGGCTCGGGCCCGCTCCACGAACAGCATCACCGCGTCGGAGCGCTGCAGCACTTCGAAGTCGCTTCCAACATCAGGGAGGTCGAGCGGCGGGACCACCAAGATCTGCTCACCGGCCACGCTCAGGCCCTCTCGGCTCGTTGCCAGCACCGACACGCGGGGACACGCCCGGCCCAACGCCGCGACAACCTCTGCG
>JALYLU010000168.1:4222-9076 GCA_030774075.1 Actinomycetota bacterium
TGTTCACAATTGTCGAGCACCAAGAGCAGCTCCTTGGCCCGCAAGAACTCGACCAGGGTCTCGGCGGCGGTCTTGGCCGGGCGCGCCTGGATGCCGAACATCTCGAGGATCGCGTCGGGCACCTCCTCGGGCCCGCGCGCCGGGGCCAGCTCGCAGAACCACGCGCCGTCCCGATAGCCGGGCCAGAGCTCCGCTGCTGCCCGCAGGGCGAGCCGCGTCTTCCCCACCCCGCCAACACCCGTCAGCGTCACCACCTGAGCGCGATCCAACGCGTCACCGACGCGCGAGACCCCGAGCTCGCGGCCCACGAACGAGCTCACCGGCCTCGGCAGATTGCCGGGAGTCGAATCCAACGACTGCAGACGCGGGAACTCGACGACCAAGTCGGGGTGCGCGAGCTGGAAGACCGCCTCCCGACGCTCGAGACCGCGGAGGCGATGCTCGCCCAAACCAACCAGGGACGACGCTTCTGGCAACTGGTCCCGCACGAGCTCTTCGGTGGCCCCCGAGACCAGGATCTGGCCCCCATGGCCGGCGGCCATCAACCGTGCCGTCCGGTTGACGTCCGCCCCGAAATAATCGCCGTCGCGCAGTTCCGCAGCACCCGTGTGCAACCCCATCCGAACCCGCAACGGCCCGGTCTGGCCCAACCGCTCGGCTGACAGCGCTCTTTGGCCGGCCAACGCAGCCGTCACCGCGTCGCGCGCAGCTGCGAACGCAGCGAAGATCCCGTCACCCGTCGTCTTGACCACACTGCCGCGGTGCGCGATCACGGCGTCTCGCAAGATCGCGTCGTGGCGCGCCAACGCGGCCCTCATCGCCTCCGGCTGCTCCTCCCACAGACGCGTCGAGCCCTCAATATCCGTGAACAAGAACGTCACCGTGCCCGCAAGGCCGCCGCGCATCGCGCAATCATTCCATCACCCCAAGCGGGAGCGCACAGCCCACACAACACGACGGAACCGACACCTCGGTAGTGACGACTGCTCGAGTACAGAGCCGGTGCAGGACACCCGGAACGTTCACTAACGCGACGAAGAGGCGGTAACTCGCGCGATTGCGTTCGTCGGCAACCTGCGTTTTCGCCGGCGAGCACGGCGTTCGGGGCTGGGTACCTGATAAGGATGACGTCGCAAGTTCGATTCTTGCTAGCCCCTTTGGGCCTGGACGATGCTGCGCGAGACATCCCAAGGCGCGGAACAACCTCCACAGCAGTAGACCGAACCCGCGGCCTCGTGGTGAGGAGTCCACGACAACGACGACGACGGGCAGCGGCCGCGTCCAGTCGACGACGAGGACGAGTTCCTTGAGCTTTGCGGGGTTGAGCTGTCACGTTCGCAACGTAGAAGCCGGCGGTTCGAGTCCGCTCACCTCCACGGGTTCACGAGAAGGACCGTTAGGACTCGTCGATCTCGCGCTCGGGGTCCAGTGCCACTTCCGATAGCTCGTACGGGTCGGGGTGCTCGCGCAGATGGTCTCGCGCCGCGTAGAGCGCGTCGAGCGCGCGCCGATCTTTCGCTCGATCTGCCGTTTCCTTCGACGTGATGATGTCGTCGATTGACGCGACAGAGATGATGATGCCTTGCCACTCGTATCGGCGGACGTTGCGTCGTACTGCGTCGAAGGGTCCGACGCCTGGAAGCTCCATCAGGACGTCGATGACCCCGAATCGCGTTCTGAAGCTCGACACGTCTGACGTGCGAAACTCCATCGGATTGACGACTGCATGAGGGCGATAGTCAATCGCACTCGACTCCTTCTTCTCCGTTTCTTCGTGGCTCAAAGCCTGCGCGAGCCGCGCCAGATTCTCTTCGGAAGGTTCCGGCATGACGTCGATGTCTTGTGTTGTCGTCGCAGTGCCCTGGATGCGCGCGCCAACTCCACCGACCAGCAGGTACTCGACGCCGTTCTCCGCGAGCAGACGCAGATATCCGATGAGTTGAAACTCGCGCGGCATCGCGCGGTTCAGCCGTCGATTGGTCGAATCGAGGAGAAGAAGATCGATTCCGCCTCGAGTTGGCGCAGCCGGTCGTCGACCGGCATCGCGAGGATCATCTCGGTCGTCGCTCGCAGCTTGGGGTCGACGGGTTGGTTGGACCTGCGAAGCACTCGACCGCGCCGCAGCCTTCGCGCGTTCTCGTCCGCATTCCGTATCGACGCCATCGCCACCGATGCTAGATCGGCGCGAGCCTGCTTGCAGGTGAGGTCGACTTGGGCTGCGAGGCTGCGACGGAAGATCTCGACATAGGCGTTGTCGTGGTGCTGCTCGTCGGTCGCTTCGGCGGCCCGCGGAAGCTCGGCCGCAATCTTCTCTACCGCCGCGATGACGAGCGCGCAGACCTCCGGGCTGAGTAGATGCCGCATCCGCCACATCAGCTCCGGCCTGCGGCTCAGGAACAAGTGGACGAGGTCGTCACCGGCATGTTTGGGTCGGCCATCGCCGACGCCATCGTCCATAGCTCGCAAGCTACGCGGAAGGTGTGACAGCTCGCGGATCGCTCCCGCGCCCGTTGCCGTCACTTCGTGGCATGCGTCAGAGGAAGCTCCCGAGGCGTTCGGCGAGCCCAGGGGTGAAAGCCGCGTCATTAGGTCCACCCGCAAGGCCCCCGGTCACGCCCCTCTCTGCCGCCTCTGCTGGACGCGTCGCTGTTCGCCGTCAGCGACCCGCTGGAGTGGCCGTGATCGGCCTGACATCCTTCGCCCACGACCGCCACGAGTCGAGTTGGACGAGATGCGCGCACGGATTGTTCGCGTGACTCGACGCGTGTGTTGACAGCTATCGCGCTCGGTGCTAGGGGTAACTTTCGGATTCATTACGGGACAGAACCGAGTGCGTGTGAAGCGTTTCGGTCGGTGGTGGAGAGCTTCGCCCAGCAGCAGGCTGCGTCGGTTCTCGGTTGCCTACGCCGTGGTTCTCGTCGTGTTCGTCGCGCTGACGACCGTCGACGTGTCGTCGGCGTTCGCGGACTCGACCATCAACGGTTGCACCATCGTCGCTCAGCCGACGCCGACGCATTTCACGAACTGTCCGGGTGCTGATTTGTCGGGCGCGAACCTGTCGGGTTTCGACCTGTCGTATGCGAACCTGCGCGGCGCGAATCTCGTCGGTGCCGACCTCACGTTTGCCGTGTTGCGGCGGGCGAACCTCTCGAACGCATCACTCGCCACGTGCGTGCTGCAACCGGACTTCTCCGTGCGATGCAACGCCGCCGATCTGAGTCACGCCAACCTCACCCTCGCCTCGCTCACCGGCGCGGCGCTCTTCGGCGCGAACCTCACGTTTGCGACGATGCGGGGCGCGAACCTTTCGAACGCGTCGCTCGCGTCGTGTTTCTTCACCGTGAACGGCCCGACATGCGCGCTTGCCCGCTTCGACAGTGCCGATCTGACGTACGCGAAGCTCACCGGCGCGGTCATATCGAACTGCCAGTCGATCGATTTTGGAGATTTCATTGGTATCGTGTCCGTGTGCGGCGGCGTGGTCATGGACCATGCGACCCTCGTCGGTGCCGACCTCTCGAACACCGATCTCTCCTTCGCCGACCTCGCACACACGAACCTGATCCACGCCGCGCTCAGAACCGCAACGTTCGGTGAATGCGCGCCATCCTCGCGTCTCATATTCGAGGTATGCGGCGGGGCCGACCTGACCAACGCCGACCTCGCGCACGCGAACCTCTCCGGCCTCCATCTGAACGGCGTGAATTTCGCCGGAGCCGACTTGTTCGGCGCAGATCTGTCCGGTGCCGACCTGTCGGCGCTCGGGCTTCCGGGGTTCCCGATCGTGCCGACCAACCTGAGCATGGCAGACCTTCGGAACGCCGATCTACGCAACGCCAACTTGGCATTCGCGACACTCGCCGGCGCGCAACTCGGTCACGCCAACCTCACCGCGATCATGTGGTTCCAGACCACGTGTCCGGACGGAACGAACAGCGACAACGACGGCAATACCTGCGTCAATAACCTTTAGGCGCAGCGCCACAACCTGCCGATCGGAAGTCGGTCAGTGCGCGAATGTGATGAGGCAGAACTCCGTGCCGTCGGGGTCTGCCATCATGGCGAGCGTTCCGAAGCGAACATCGTGACTGTCGCCCGCGAGATGTCCGCCCAACTCCTCGACGAGCCGGATTGCGGCTGGGAGGTCGTCGACCCAGAGATCGATATGGACGCGTGCCTTTCCGGTCTTCGGCTCCGAGACCGGTTGGAAGTAGAGCATCGGACCGCCGGCCGCCGTCGGACCAAGGACGTACCAGCCGTCCTCACGTTCGATCGGTTCCAGATCCAGTAGCCGACCCCAGAAGGTCGCCGCACGCTGGGCGTTGCAAGAATCGACCGTTGTATGCGCCCACGCGAAGTTCGGTGTACTCACGTGTCGCAGTGTTCCACTGTCTCGTCCACATCTGATGCCGGTCCGGCGCCCGTCACGACAAGCTGAGTGCGTCTGCGACCGAGGCGAGGTAGTCGATGTGGCCGTCGACGGAGTCCATGCCGAGGCCCATCGTGACCACCGATACATGGGTACCACCTGCCTCGCGCCAGGCATCGATCGTGCTGTTGTGGGATTTCGGAGCCCGCCGCGGGCGATAACGCGAAGAGGGTCAGCGGCGTACGCTCCGGTCCGTGCAATCCGGCGGGGAGACGCTTCCGACGGGCGTCGTGACGTTCTTGCTCACCGACGTCGAATCGTCGACGAGCCTCTGGGAGCAGAACGCGGCGGCGATGTCGCGCGCGCTCCAGCTGCACGACGAGACGATCGGCGCTGCCGTCACCGCGGCGGGGGGCAAGGTCCTGAAGGCCCGAGGCGAGGGAGACAGCACGTTTTCGGTCTTCACGCGTCCGACCGAGGCCGTG
>JALYLU010000169.1:0-2430 GCA_030774075.1 Actinomycetota bacterium
GTCTCCGATAGGCCGAGTCGAGGTGATCTGCTAGCTTCCATCGGTTCAGACAACCGAGATCCTGCCCCCGCGGCGCCGGTCCTCCGGCGGGTAACGGGGCCCGCAGGGCGAAGACCGTGCGGTCCGAAGGAGGTATTGGCGCATGACGCGTCCGTACGAAGTCATGATCATCATCGATGCGGACCTGGAAGAGGAGACGATCCGGGCTGCCGTCGAGCGGTGGCTCCAGCTCATTGAGTCGAAGGGCGCGGAGCGCGGCCATGTCGACTTCTGGGGCAAGCGCCGTCTCGCCTACGAGATCAAGCACAAGGCCGACGGGTACTACATAGTCCTCCAGGCCCGAGCGGAACCGCAGGCGATGGAGGGTTTGCACCGAACGCTCTCCCTGGCAGATGAAGTGATCCGCCACATGGTGTTACGCATCCCGGAGAAGGTCTACGGACCTCCGAAGGCTGCCGGCGCCTCGGCGGGCAGTAGGCAAAGGGAGTAGCGACATGGCAACCGACTCGAACAGCATCACGATCTCCGGCAACATCACCCGCGATCCGGAGATGCGTTACACGCCGAGCGGCATCTCGAAGGTCACCTTCGGGGTCGCGGTGAACCGCTCTTGGCGAAAGGAGCAGACCAGCTTCTTCAACGTCGTCGCGTGGCGGCAGCTCGCCGAGAACGTCGGCGCGTCCTTGACCAAGGGCTCGCGGGTCGTCGTCAGCGGGCGGCTCGAGCAGCGCAGCTGGGAGACCGAGGCCGGCGAGAAGCGTTCGATCGTCGAGATCGTCGCCGACGACGTCGCGCCGAGTCTTCGCTTCGCTACGGCGGAGGTCCACAAGGTCGAGCGCAGCGGGCCGGGAGACGGGGGCGGCCCGTCCCGCCGGCCGGCGCCGGCTCCGGCAACGACCTCTACGCCGACCCCTGCGGCCGGCGACAGCAACTACGACGATTACGGCGAAGAGCCGTTCTGATCCGATAGGAACGCGAATGGCACAACGCCGAGAGAAGAAGGCGCCCCCCGGCAAGGAGCGGCGTCCGATCAAGAAGAAGACGTCGATCCTGATCACCGAGAGCATCGACTGGATCGACTACAAGGACGTCAACTTGTTGCGTCGGTTCATGTCGGAGCGCGCCAAGGTCCGGGCGCGCCGAGTCACGGGCAACACCCAGCAGCAGCAGGTCGCGGTGGCGCGCGCGATCCGCGTCGCGCGCGAGATGGCGTTGCTGCCGTACAGCGTGCGCCAGGTGACGCAGCGGTCGAAGGGCCGGCGCGATCGCGGCGAGCGGGGAGATCGCGGCGATCGGGGCGACCGCGAGGGCGAGTTGCGCGAGATCCCGGGCCCGGTGGAGGCGAACGAGAGCCCGCGTCTCGACGAGGCCCGTCTCGACGAGGCCGGTCTCGACGAGGCCCTGGCGGACGAATTCACGGCAGACGAATTCACAGCCGACGAGTTCATGGCGGACGACGCGGCGAGCGCCGAGGGCAACGAGGAATGACGGGTCGGAAACGGTCGGAGGTCGCAGCCGCGTGAGAGTCGTTCTTCGCGACGATGTCGAAAACCTGGGCCAGAAGGGCGATCTCGTCGACGTAGCCGACGGCTACGCCCGCAACTATCTCGTTCCGCGCGGGCTCGCGCTGAAGGCATCGGCAGGAAGTCAGAAGCAGGCCGACGCGATGCGGCGCAATCGCGAGGCGCGCGAGCGGCGCGAGCGCGAGAGCGCGCAGGCGCTCGCCGCACAGTTCGAGGGACGCACGATCACGATCAAAGCGCGAGCCGGAGGCGAGGGTCGCCTTTTCGGCTCGGTGACCGCGACCGATATCGCCGAGGCGGTGCAGAAACAAACCGGCGCCGAGATCGACCGGCGCAAGCTCGCGCTCGAGGAGCCTCTGAAAGAGCTCGGTGGCATCGACGTGCAGGTACGCCTGCATCCCGACGTGGTGGCGACCGTCCATGTCGAGGTCGAAGCGGCCGGCTGATCGTCGTTGGTTCGTGCGGGTCGATCCCTGGTTCGCAGGCGCCCGTCCGCGAGAATCCCAAGCGTGTTGTTTGCACCCGGATGCGCACCCGCTTCTTCTTCCGGGTTTCGGTTGTGGATATCCGGCGATATCCACAGCTCGGCGGCGCCGGAGGTGATCGTCGCGGCACCGCGCCCGGCCCCGCCGGGGCGCGGGTTCAGCTGCTCGTCACCCGCCTGCCAGCGGCGATTCCGGCCGGAACCGTCGCATCCGGAGCGCTCCCGTTGATGGCGCACCTCCGTGCCATCGTCCACAAGGTTGTGGATCGAGAGATATCCCCCGCCGGGCCTCCGCAATTCACAGGCTTGTCCTCTTCAACCCCACAGCCGTGGCGTGCCAAGGTCCCGTTTCTTCTGGGAGGGAGGTAGCGACGATGGTCTCGATCGAAGACGCGCGACGTCGAGCCAACGGCGCCCGAATAC
>JALYLU010000169.1:2440-9061 GCA_030774075.1 Actinomycetota bacterium
CAACCTCGAGGCCGAAGAGTCGCTCCTCGGCGCAATGATGTTGAGCCGCGAGGCGATCACCGCCGCGGTCGAGGCGCGGCTCGAGGCGCGCGACTTCTACAAGCCGGCGCACGGCGCGATCTTCCAAGCCGCGTACGGATTGCACAGCCGCGGCGAGCCCGTCGATCCGGTGACCGTCGCCGAGGAGCTGCGACGGGCGAGCCAGCTCGATCAGCTCGGCGGCCGCCAGACGTTGGTGCGCATCCAGGCCGCCACCCCCGCGTCGGCGAATGCGCAGCACTACGCCCAAATCGTGGCCGAGCTCGCGATGCTGCGCCGTCTGATCGAGACCGCCGGCGGCATCCAGGAGATGGCGTACACCGCGGAGGACGCGGTCGACGAGACGCTCGATCGCGCCGAAGCCGCGATCTTCGAGGTCGCCGAGCGACGGGTCGCCGACACGCTCGTACCGCTGTATCCCGCGCTCGAGCGGACGATGAACCAGTTGGAGGCGTTGTACGACCGACAAGGCGACATCGTCGGTACCGCGACCGGGTACCACGACCTCGATGCGCTGCTCTTGGGCATGCAGCCCTCGACACTCACGATCGTCGCCGCGCGACCCGGTCAGGGAAAGACGTCGCTGGCGCTCGGCATGGCCCAGCACGTCGCGTTGCACGGCCGCAAGCCGGTGCTGTTCTTCTCGATGGAGATGGGACACCTCGAGCTCACGAAGCGCCTGCTCGCCGCCGAGGCGCGCGTGCCGTCGCGCAAGCTGCAGACGGGAAAGCTCTCCGAGCACGAGTGGCCGCGTGTCAACCAGGCGGTCGGCCGGCTCGCGGAGGCCCCGTTCTTCATCGACGACAACCCCCACTGCACCGTGATGGAGATGCGCGCCAAGGCGCGGCGCATCAAGGCTCAATACGGCGACCTCGGCCTGATCGTCGTCGACTACCTGCAGCTGATGGCGTCGCCGCGCCGCTCCGAGAACCGTCAGGTCGAGGTGTCGGAGCTGTCTCGCGGTCTGAAGATCCTCGCCCGCGAGCTCGAAGCGCCGGTCGTGACGCTCTCTCAGCTCAACCGCCAGCTCGAGTACCGCCAAGACAAGCGGCCGATGCTCGCCGACTTGCGCGAGTCCGGCTGTCTCACGGCCGAGACTGTGATCACGCTTGCCGACGGCAGCTCCGCGCCGTTGGGCGCGCTGCACGAGCACAACGCGCGCGACGTCGACGTGCTCACGCTCGACGAGCATCTTCGACTCGTTCCCGGAGTGATGACGCGCGTCTTCCGAAGCGGCATCAAGCGTGTGTTCGAACTGCAGCTCGCGTCGGGCCGGAAGGTCACGGCGAGCGCGAACCATCCCTTCCTGACGCTCGACGGCTGGGCACACCTCGCCGACCTCGACGTCGGCATGTCCGTGGCGTCGTCTCGGCTCGGTGGTCCGGAGGTCGACCCGCGCCACGATGCCATTCCGCGTGAGGTGTGGGACTACATCGAGCGCAAGGGCTTGCTGGTCAACGGCTCGCTGCGCGCCCACGATCTGGTCGAGCGGCTCGGCGAGGCGGCCGGCGGACGTCATCGGGTGTACGAGGAGGGCGTGTCGCGTTCGCTCATGCGTCGCATCGCCGAAGCGCTGCCCGATCAGTTCCTCGCCGATCTCGGCACGAGCGACGTGCTCTGGGACGAAATCGTCGCGATCGAGCCGCGCGGCGAAGCTCCGGTGTTCGACGCGACGGTCAAGGGAACCCACAACTTCGTGGCCGGCGACATCGTCGTGCACAACAGCATCGAACAAGATGCCGACGTCGTGCTCTTCATCTACCGCGACGAGTACTACAACCCGGAGTCCGATCAGCGCGGTCTGGCCGAGATCATCGTCGCCAAGCATCGCAACGGACCGGTCGGTGCCACCAAGCTCGTGTTCCACGCCGACTACACGACGTTCGAGAACGCGGCCCGCGAGTAAGCCGGCGCGTCGGCGTTCCGTCCCTCAGTCGAACACTGCGGTGCGGCGGCCGTACACGATGACGCGGTGCTCGAGGTGGAGCCGCAGCGCCTCCGCCAGCACAACGGCCTCGAGATCACGACCGCGGCGTTCGAGGCGCGCGGGATCGTCGCGGTGGGAGACGGGCATCACCTGCTGCGCGATGATCGGTCCCTCGTCGAGCTCCGCCGTGACATAGTGCGCGGTCGCGCCGATGACCTTCACCCCTCGCTCGTGCGCTTGTACGTACGGTCGTGCGCCTGCGAACGAGGGAAGGAACGAGTGATGGATGTTGATCATCCGCTCTCGCCACGGTTCCACGAGCCACGCCGGAAGCACGAGCATGTAACGGGCAAGCACGACGACGTCGGGTCGGTGCTGTTGCAAGAGCGCGCCGAGCGCCTGCGCCTGCGCTTCGCGGTCGCCCGCGTGCACCGGCAGCGCGTGGAACGGCAATCCGAACCGCGAGACGAGACTGCCCTGCGTGTCGTGGTTCGACGCGACGAGTACCACCTCGCCGGGGATCTCGCCGAGGTGGAAGCGCACGAGGAGGTCTCCGAGACAGTGCCCTTGCCGCGACGCGAGCAGCGCGACACGTGGCCGCTCGCCGAGATCGTGGACGTCCCATCGCATGTCGAATCGCTCGGCGATCGGCGTGAACGCGGCGGCGAGGTCGCCGCGGGTCGCGTCGACGTCGAACTCGACGCGTTGCAGGAAGAGACCGGCAGCCGGGTCGGAGTGTTGGTCGGCTTCGACGATGTTGCCGCCGGCGCCGGCGACGAACGTACCTACCGCGGCGACGATGCCGGGCTCGTCCGGGCACTGGAGTAGGAGCACCGCGCGCACGTCTGTTCCAATCGGCGAGTGGGCGGCTCAGAAGAGCGTGAGGTCGGGATCGATCGCGCCCCGCAGCCGGTCGAGGTCGATCTGGATACAGGCCACTCCCTTGCTCTCGGCGTAGACCTTGGCCTGCGGTTTGATCTGCTGAGCGACGAACAGGCCCAGCGTCGGGGCGAACTGTGGGTCGCGGTCGAGGCGCTCCTGGTACCGCAGTAGCTGGTCGACGCCGGCGATGTCTCCGACGCGCTTCACCTCGATCACTACCGCGCGGCCGTCGCCGTCTCGACACAGCAGGTCGATCGGGCCGATGTCGGTCGGGTACTCGCGCCGCACCAGCGTGAGGTCGTCGCGCAGGGCGGCGACGCGCGCCGCGATCAGCCTCTGGAGCTCGGCTTCGACACCGTCCTTCTCGAGTCCGGCGTCGTCGCCGAGCGCGAGCGTGGTGTCCTGCAGGATCTCGTGCAGCTCGATGCGCAGCGTCTCGCCCTTGGGCGTGCGCGCGACGATCGCGTCGACCGATTCCTCGATCGTGCACGGCGGGTTCATCCAGTTCAACGGCTTGTAGGCCTTGGTGTCGGAGTGGATCGCGATCGACCCGTCGGCCTTGCACAGTACGAGCCGTATCGCCGGCGCGAGCCGGGCACCGAGCCGGCCTTCGTAGGTCACAGAGCAGCGCGCCACGAGCAACCGCATCCAGCGAGTCTGTCATGGTCGCTCGGGTGGCTTCCGGCCGTCCCGATACCCTCACGCGTGATGGTTCCGATCCTTGGGTCGTCCGGCAGCTTCTATGACGGGGTGCTCCGCGAGTTGCTATTCGCGTTGGGTGCCGCGTTGTTCGTCGCCAACGCGTTCGCGCTGTACCGGCGCCGCGCGGACGCGGAGACCACTGCGCGCAGAACGGTGGCTCGCAGCCGACCCGGCAGCCCGGTCCGCGGCAACCGGCGCTCGGACGACCGCGATCTGCCGCAGGCGCCCCTGGCCCGCACGGTCGCCTACCTCCTGGTCGGTTTCATCGTGATGGTCGCCGGGCTCGGCGCGATCATCAACAAGTAGCGCCGACGCGGATCGCCCGGGCACAGATGGTTACGCGCGGATCGGCGGGCGTCGATCCGCCCACGGTCGGGCGTGTTCGAGCTGGGCCGCCACGCGCAGCAGGACGTCCTCGCGCCCGTACGCGGCGACCAGCTGCACTCCGATGGGCAGTCCTTCGCCGTTCCAGTGGAGGGGCAGCGATATCGCCGGCTGGTCGGTGACATCGAACGGTGCAGTGAAGGTCGCGAGTCGGCTCATCCGAACTCCGACGTCGGGATCCGGATTCGTCGGCGCGAGCTCACCCAGGCGGACCGGCGGGTCAGGACTCGTGGGCACGACGAGAAGGTCGTGATCGACCCACCACGGCGCCACTCGCCGCGACCACGCCTGGAGATCCTCGATCGCGGCGACGTAGTCAACGCCCGACCTCTGCGCGCCCGCAGCTGCAAAGAACGCGTTCATAGGCTCGAGCTCGCCGGTGATGTCGCGGCCGAGTCGGGCGCTCCACCGAGCGACGTCGCGAGCGACAGCGGTCGACAGCACCGTCGCGAACGCACGGCCGTAGCTGTTGTCGAGAACCGGGATGGCGGCCGCGTCGACGTCGTGGCCGAGATCGTCGAGGAGTTGCGCGCTCGACTCGACCGCGCGCACGACGTCGGGATGCGACGCCTCGCCGTCGAGGGTCTCGGTCCGGACCCCGACGCGCAGGCGACCGACCGGCGCACCGACCTCGTCGCGGTACGGACGGACGGGCGGCGGCGCCGTGTACGGGTCGCCGGGTGCGGCGCCGGCCACCGCGTCGAGGACTGCCGCGGTGTCGCGAACCGTTCGGGTGAGCACGAACTCGTGGGTGAGCGGACCCCAGTATTCGCCGAAGTCGGGTCCGAGGGTCGTGCGCGCCCGCGTCGGCTTGAGTCCGACGATCCCGCACATGCCGGCCGGGAACCGGATGGACCCGCCCATGTCGTTGCCGTGGGCGACGGGCACCAGACCCGCGGCGACTGCGGCCGCCGAGCCGCCGCTCGAGCCGCCCGTACTGCGGGTGTCGTCCCACGGGTTGCGGGTCGGACCGTACGCGACCGGTTCGGTCGTGAGGCTCGTCGCGAGCTCGGGGGTGTTGGTCTTGCCCACGAACACGAACCCGGCCTCCCGGAATCGCGCCGCAAGCCATGTGTCTTCACTTTCGACCCAACCCGCGTCCTTCAGCACCTGCATGCCGGCGTGGAAGGGATCGCCCGCCGTGTGACATACCGCGTCCTTCACGAGGAAGGGAACGCCGGCGAACGGCCCGCTCGCATCTGGCGCCTCGTCGCGGGCGCGTTCGAAGCGCCGGTGGATGACCGCGTTGAGCCGGCCGTCGACCCGCTCGATGCGTTCGATCGCGGCGTCGATGAGGTCGCGCGCCGAGAGCACGCCGCGAGCTACGAGCTCGGCTTGGGCAGTGGCATCGAACTGGGCGAGCTCATCGGTCACGACCGCGCAGCGTAGGTGCAGCTTCGCGATCGCCGCGGTCTGGCGCTCCCGAGGAACGTGCGGCGAAACTCCGGCGATGAACGATGAGATTCTGCGCCGCCGGGCCCGCTCGCTCGCCGCCACCCTCGAGCCGGTCATCGGGCAGGTGTTCTTCTCGCCCGAGTGTCACGAGGCCTACGAGAAACTCGGCTTCAATCCGAGCCCCGGTTCCTTCGGCAAGGGCGTCGCGGCTCCCGACGGACCGGCCTACTTCACGAGCCGGGGCTCGTTGCTCGGCCAGGTCGAGCCCGAGGTCGTGGCCTCGGCCTTCGGGGTGTTCAAGCCGGCTGTGGTCGTGGCCGGTGTGCGGCTCGGCTGGACGCGCACGGATGCCGCGACCATTTTCGCGGCGCGCCGTGCCGGCGCAGTCGCGCAGCTCGAACGGGTGTGCGGACCGGCCGGTGGCGAGGTCACGCGCGTGGCCGCGTTGCTGGAACGGGCGACCGAGCCGCTGGCGGAGCCCGGACGTCCCCTCTTTTCGGGTTTGCGCGCGCAGTGGGACGATCCGAACGACCCGTGGACTCGTCTCTTCCATCTCGGTGACATGTTGCGCGAGCACCGAGGCGACGCCCATGTCTGCGCTTGGTCGACGGCTGGAGTCGACGCGATCGAGATCGGTCTGCTCACCGAGGCATACATGGGCCTCCCGCTGCGCACCTACATCCGTACGCGCGGATGGAACGACACCGAGCTCGACGGCGCCGCGACCCGCCTACGTGATCGCGGCTGGCTCGACGATGCCGAGGCGCTCACCGAGACCGGGCGCGCAGAGCGGGAGGCGATGGAGCGGGCGACCGACCGAGCCATGACGGCGGCGATCACGGCGCTCGGCGACGACGTCGACGCGGTGCTCGAGCTGGCGCGGCCGTGGGGCGAGGCGATACGCGCCGCCGGCGGCTACGTGAGCGGGCCGGTCGACCTCTGGCCGAATCGCAGCTGAGCGTTCCCGCTCCCGGACCGGTCGTCGGCTTCAAACGGTCGTCGAGCAGATTTTGCGTCAAGTGGCGATTGCGCTCTACAGGGCATATCCTGGAGAGCGGGGCCTTTGTCGGCTTTCGGCGCTCAAATCTTGAGCATTTATTTGACGAACTGGGGACAACTTCGTATAGTTGCCACTCTAAGTGAGTAGCTGGGCACGTGGCGTCTCGGATTCCCGAGCGCAGTTCTGGGACACGTTTGTAAGGGCGGGCTCGACCGGCCCTTACCGTAATTGGGAGGCACCCGGTGGGTGGGCAGTCATGGATCACGCGCTTCGCGCGCACTTCGATGTTGTC
>JALYLU010000170.1 GCA_030774075.1 Actinomycetota bacterium
ACCCGCAAGCAACTGCGTCTCAACCCGATCATGTGCGTCGCGCACGGCCTGTGCGCGGAGCTCTTTCCCGAGCGGATCACGCTCGACGACTGGGGCTACCCGATGATCGACCCCACGCCGATCCCGTCCGAGCTCGAGGAGCACGCGCGACGGGCGACCGACGCGTGCCCGACGCTCGCGCTGCTCCTCGAGCGCGAACGCAGCCGCTGAGCGAGGCGGCGCCAAGGGTGCCAGACTCCGCGCGTGCAGCGCGGCGAGGTTCGCCAGCTCGCGACACTGGTCGCGGTGGTCGCGATCGCCTTCGTTGCCGGCGGGTCGGCGATGAGCACGACACCTCCCGATCGTCGGCCCGGTGCGCCGACCGGTCTGACCGTCGACGACGACGCCGCCCCGCTCGCGGTTACCGACGCACCTGCGTTCGGCTGGATCGTGCACGACCTCGACCGGGGCGATGCGCAGCGGGCCTACGAGCTGATCGTCAGCGACGCCCCGACCTCGGGAACGCATCGCGTGCTGTTCGACAGCGGCGTGCGGACGAGCAGCCAACAGTCGTATGTGCACGCTCCCGGTCTCAGGCTCGCGCCCGACCAACGGTATTGGTGGACCGTGCGCACGCAGGACAAGGCCGGACTGTTCGGCCCGTACGCAGTCGACGCGCATTTCGACACTGGGCTCGGTGATGCGGATTGGCACGCCTCGTGGATCCGCCGGGCCGGCGCCCTGCCGACGAAGCCCGACGACTTCTCGTTGATCCGCAAGGAATTGACACTCGGCGCGAGCCCGATCGTGCGCGCGCGCGTCTACGCGGCCGCGGGACAGCAGTACGACCTGCGAGTCAACGGGACCCGCGCCGCGCACGGCCCGTCGTTTTCGTATCCCGACGAGCAGTATTACGAGACGACCGACGTGACCAGCGTGGTGCGAGCCGGCGCGCCGAACGTCTTCGCGCTCGTGACGCACTGGTCGACCGGCGGCCAGGGCCGGCCCGACTCGACGGAGGCATTCATCGCGCACGTCACCGTCGACCACGCCGACGGAACGCGAGAAGTCATCGCCACCGACGCCTCGTGGCGCACGCGCACCGGCCCGTGGATTGCCGACTCGCGCCGCAACGACGAGGGCGACTTCGTCGAGCACATCGACGAGCGGCTCGATCCGGTCGGCTGGGACCGCCCCGGCTTCGACGATCACACCTGGTCGGCGGCGATCGAGCTCGCCAAGCATCCCTGGCTCCTCTTCAGCCACCTGGTCGCGGCACGTACGCACATCGTCGAGACGGCGCGGACGCCCGTCACGCTCGAGCCGCTCGGCACGACCGCATACGTCGCCGACTTCGGCAAGATCACGGCCGCGACCCCCGTCGTCGACATCCAACGCGGTGTCGCGGGACGTGCGGTGAAGCTCGTCGCCGGCGACCTGCTCGACCCGAACGGACACGTCTCCACGACGCGCGGCACCCAAGAGACCGACATGCACTGGGACTTCACCGAGCGAGCCGGCGCGCAGGAGCTCCGGCCGTTCGGATACCTCGCGTTCCGCTACCTCGAGGTCGACGGCGCGTCGGAACCGTTGACCGCCGCCGACGTCACCATCACGGCCCGCCACGCCTCCATGCCCGACGAGGACGCGGCGCGCTTCCAAACGTCGGATCCCCGCGTCGACGCGGTCTGGAACCTCGCGCGCCACTCCGCGCTGTACGACACCCAGGAACAGTTCCTCGACACGCCGACGCGCGAGAAGGGACAGTTCCTCGGCGACGCCTACGACGTCTCGCAGGCGACGATGGCGGCGTTCGGCGAACGGTCGATGACGTTCGAAGCACTGCGCGACTTCGCCCGCTCCCAGGCGCGGTACTGGCCCGACGGCCGCGTCAACGCCGTCTATCCCAACAACGACCAGGACCGCGACATCCCCGACTACACGCAGGACTACGTCGAGTGGGTCTGGCGCGTGTGGCTGACGACCGGTGACCGCGACCAGCTCGCCGCGCTCTACCCGGTCGTCCGCAACATCACCGACTACCTCGCGCGCGCCATCGACCCGAAGACCGGCCTCGTCACGAGCTTGCCGGGTGGAGGCGGCGACTACGCGCACGGGATGGTCGACTGGCCGCCCCGGATGCGGTACGGCTACGACATGAACACGGCCGCGCGCACGACGCTCAACGTGTTGGCGGTCGACGACTTCCGGCGGGTCGCGGCAATGGCGCAGGCACTCGGCCGGCCCGCGACCGAGAGCCGGCGCGAGGCGAGGCGCGCCGAAACGCTGACCGCGGCGATCCGCAAGCGGCTCGAACGGCGGGACGGCGTCTTCGTCGACGGTCTGCGGAGTGACGGCACCCAAAGCGCGCACGCGTCGCAACAGGCAAACGCGTTCGCGCTCGCATTCGGCATCGTCCCCCCGTCGCGGATCAAGCCGGTCGCCGACGCCGTCGTCGGTCTCGAGAACGCGATGGGCGTCATGAACTTCCGGGTGCTGCTCGACGCCCTGCATGTCGCCGACCGCGACGACGCGCTCGTCGCCGCGCTCACCGACCCGAGCCGGCCGGGCTACGCGCAGATCCTGGAGGAGGGCGCGACGTTCACTTGGGAGAGCTGGGACGCGCGCCAGACGGGCGACAGCGAATCGCACGGTTGGGGGTCGACCGTGCTCGCGGTGTTGCAGGACGACGTGCTCGGCGCGCGCGTGACCGCGCCGGGAGCCGCTCGCGTCGAGATCGTGGTGCCGAAGACGACCCTCACCCGGGCCGCCGGCATCGTCACGACGCAGCGTGGGCCGGTCTCGATCGCGTGGACCCGCGACGCGGCCGGCCACGAGACCGTCGACGTGACGATCCCGACCAACGTCAGCGCCACGGTGCACATCGCCGGGTCGGGTGTCGGAGCCGTCGAGGAGAGTGGGAGAAGCGTGGTCGGCGATCCCGGCGTGACGAACGCGCGGGGCGCGCGGGGCGAGGTCGTGGTGACCGTCGGCTCCGGCCACTACGTCTTCACGAGTTCACGGTCGACCGTGCACCCCGCCTCGTCGTCCTCGTCGAGCATTTCGACCGCGATCGTCGTCTCGGCCCTGGCCGTCGCAGCCCTCGTCGCGGCCGGTGGCGTCGCGTTCGGCTTCACGCGCCGGCGGTACGCGCCGCAGCCCGATCTGTACGTCGCTCGGTTGCGGCTCCGATGATGCGCTTCGGGCAAGATCGCGCCCATGCGATTCAGCTACGCCGAGACCTTCTGCGATCCCGCATTCCTCGCTCCGCTCGCGCAGGCGGCCGAAGACGCGGGCTACGACTCGTTCGTGGTGCCCGACAGCCTGATCTTCCCGGCCACCTCCGACACCCCGTACCCGTACACCGCCGACGGCGATCGCGCGTTCCTCGAGGACAAGCCGATCATCGAGCCCTTCACGCTCATCCCCTACCTCGCGGCGCGCACGAATCGCATTCGCTTCACCACCTTCGTGCTGAAGCTCGCGGTACGGCCCGTCGTGCTCGTCGCCAAGCAGGCTGCGAGCATCGCGGTGCTCAGCGACGACCGGTTACGGCTGGGCGTGGGCATCAGCCCCTGGCCCGAGGACTTCGCGGCGATGGACGTTCCGTGGGAGCGCCGCGGCGCGCGCATGGACGAGATGGTCGAGGTCCTGCGCGGGCTCATGGCCGGCGGCTGGTTCGAGTACCACGGTGAGCTGTTGCAGCTCGAGCGCTGCAAGATCTGTCCCACCCCGATCCGCCCGATACCGCTCCTCGTCGGCGGTCATGCCGACGTCGCGCTGCGGCGCGCGGCGCGCGCGGGTGACGGCTGGATCCACGCGGGCGGCGACCCCGCCCAGCTCGGAGACATGGTGCAGCGCGTCCACGCGTTGCGCGCCGAGTACGGGCGCGGCGCCGAACCGTTCGAGGTGCACGCGATCTCGCTCGACGCGTTCTCGATCGACGGCGTGCACCGGCTCGAGGATCTCGGGGTCACCGACGCGATCGTCGGCTTCCGGTATCCGTACACCTCCGAGCCCGACACCCAACCGCTGCAGGAGAAGATCGAATTGCTCCGCCGCTTCGCCGACGGGGTCGTTTCCCAGGTATGAACGGGATTTCCTAGTCGTGACGCCGGGACCGTAGGTTCCCCGCCATGAAATTTGCGATGTTCTACGAGATCCCGGTCGCGAAACCTTGGACGCCCCAGAAGGAGTACGAGGCGTACAAGAACACGATCGAGCAGGTGAAGCTCGGCGATCGCATGGGATTCCAATCGTTTTGGACGGTTGAGCACCACTTCCTCGACGAGTATTCGCACTGCTCGAACCCAGAGGTGTTGTACGGCCACATCGCGGCGGTGACCCAGAACCTGCGCATCGGCTACGGCGTCCGGCTGCTGCCGAAGCCGTACAACCACCCGATCCGTACCGCCGAGAGCGTCGCGGTGCTGGACCTCGTGAGTGACGGCCGGGTCGAGTTCGGAACCGGTCGCTCGTCGACCCGCGCCGAGATCGAAGGCTTCGGCCTCGACCCGCACGAGACCCGCGAGATGTGGGACGAGGCGTTGCAGCACATCGTCGGTATCTGGACCAACGACGAGTATTCGTTCGACGGCAAGTACTGGCAGATGCCGCCGCGTCGCGTGCACCCGAAGCCGCTGCAGCAACCGCACCCGCCGATCTGGGGAGCGACATCAAGCGTCGACGGCCACTACGAGATGGGCAAGCGCGGCATCGGGCTGCTCTCTTTCACGGTCGGCAATCCTCCCGAGAACCTCGAAGAGCGCATCGTGAATTATCGCCGCGGCCTCGCCGATTGCGTCGAGCCCGTTGGCAAGTTCACGAACAGCACTGCCGCGACGTTCACGATGGTGCACTGCAGCGACACCAACGAGAAAGCGCGCGCGGAAGCCGAAGAGTCCTTCGTCTGGTATCCGCGCGCGGCCGGTCATCACATCGCGACGCTTGCGGAGTGGATGGAGGAACGCGGCCAGGATCTCGGCAACTACGGCTACGCCGGGGAGGCGCGCAAAGGTGAGCAAGCCGGGTTCTTCGACCACCTGACCATGGACTACCTCTACGACAGCGGAGCCGGCGTCGTCGGCGACCCCGAGCGCTGTGTCGAGATCTGCAAGCGCTACGAAGCGGTCGGCTGCGAGCTGCTTTTCTGTCTCCTGAACCCGTACAACATCCCGCACGAGCAGGTCATGCACTCGATCGAGCTGCTCGGCCGGCACGTCATCCCCGAGCTCGACAAGTAAGCGGCGAGCCGGATTCGCACGGAGGTGAGCCCGGAGTTTGTCCCCGCACTCGAGCTGAACGCCGGCTTCTACCGCGACGTGGTGGAACCGCTCGTACGCGCCTGGCCGCACGGCGCGGCCCTGCTCGGCTACGGATCCGAGCTGCTCGGCTTCGACACCGCGCGATCGACCGACCACGGGTGGGGACCCAGACTCCAGGTGTTCGTCGACCCCGTCGACGTCGCGGACGCGAGCGCTGCCGTCGACGCGGGGCTACCCACCGAGTACCGCGGCTGGCCTGTCTTCTTCGGCTGGGACGACGTGCCGAGCACACATCACGTCGACGTCGTTGCGCTCGGCGACTGGCTGTCGACGCGATTGGGCTGCAATCCGCTCGACGGAATGTCGCTTCTCGACTGGCTCGTCGTGCCGCAGCAACGGCTGCTCGGCGTCGTGCGCGGCGCGGTCTACAACGACGACTCGGGCGAGCTGGCGAAGGTCCGGGCGCGGCTCCGGTTCTTTCCGAACGAGCTCATCCACTGGCTCCTCGCCTGTCAGTGGCGGCGCATCGATCAGGAGGAGCCGTTCGTCGGTCGCGCCGCCGAGGTGGGGGACGAGATCGGGTCGCGCATCGTCGCGAGCCGATTGGCACGCGAGGTCATGCGCCTGCATTTCCTGCTCGTCGGCGAGTACTGGCCGTACTCGAAGTGGTTCGGCTCCGCGTACCGAGCGCTCCCCCACAGCGACAAGATCCTCCCGTCGCTCGAGGCCGCGCTCGCCGCGCCCGACTACCCGCGTCGCGAGGAAGCACTCGTCGGCGCGTACGAAGCGCTCGCGCGGCTTCACAACGAGACGGGGCTCACCGAACCACTCGACCCGGCCGTGACCCTCTTCCATGGCCGGCCGTTTCGGGTGCCGAGCTCGGATCGGTTCGTGCAAGCCTGCCTGCGCCGTGTGAACGACCACTGGCTGAGGGGCTTGCCGCTCATCGGCTCGATCGACCAGGTGGTCGATTCGACTGACGTCCTCGAGCAAACCGCCGTCGCGCGGACGCTGCGCGCGCTCTACGGCGGAGTAACTCAGGGCGAGGCGTCGTAGACGTCCTTGCCGAAGCAAGTGAGGCCGGGTGCGCCGGCGAAGCCGAGGTGCGCGAGCCCGAACACGTTCTCGATGCTGCACAGGAGCGCGTAATGGTTGTACGGAGTCGCGTCGGTCGTTCCCGCCTCCACCCGCGACGACACCAGGAGCGTTCCGACCCGGCCGCCGCCCGGACCGCTGAGCCCGGGCTTCGCGACGTTCGGTGAAAGGGGCGTGCGGCAGCACGCCTCCGACTTCGCGAACGATGCCTCGTCGACAGTGATCACGAGCATCCCGTCGGCCTTGTACGCGGGCGACGCCAGGATCTTCGGCACCTCGGCCGCGAGGAATCGATCGGCCGAGACGAGCCCGCCGGGCTGGCCGTCGACGCACGGCGCATCGTGTCCGTCATGGCAGAGGTTCGGCGTGATGTAGACGAGGTTGGGAGTCGCCGCCACCGATTGCAGATCGGTCGCGAGCCGCTTCAGGTCGACAACGCGCGTCGCGCACGTCGGCTCGTCGATGATCGAGTGGAAGTAGACGAACGGGTCGTGCCGGGTCGCATACATGTCGCCCTTCCGTGCGACCAGCGTCGAGTCGTCTTGACCGATGACCGGGTGGCGACACGGCGTGCCCATGTCCTCCTGGTACGCGCGCCACGTCTTGCCCGCCGCGGTGAGCTGATCACCGATCGTCTTCACCGGTGCCGGATAGACGCAACCCTGCCCGAGCGCCTGTCCGTACGAGCCCGTGCCCTTCGAGGTGAACTCGACGTACTTGACGCAGTCGGCCTGCGTCGTCGGGTTGGGAGACTGGCCGCTGATCTGCGCGATGTAGTTGTCGAGGCTCGCGTGCCCTATCCCGAAGTATTGCGTGAGCAGCTTCCCCTGCTCGACGAGCGTGCCGTTCAGGTATTGCGCCGGGGAGCTCGGCCCCCAGGTCGTCGCGTAGTCCTCGTTCTCCAGGTTGATCACGAACACGTGACCGATCGAGCGTGGCCCACTCGCGACCGTTGACGTCGTCGTCACCGCCGAGGTCGGTGACGTGGTCGACGTCGAGGTGGACGACGTCGACGTGGACGACGACGAGCACGCGCCCACCGCGACGACACAGCCGGCGATCGCGGCGAGCCTTCTCACCGAGGGAGCTTGCCGCCGAGAGGCCGAGGCGCGCAAAGCCAGACGTATATAGAGCCAGATGTACATAGAAGGCGGTATCGGCACGATAGTGTCCGCGGCCGATTCGTGAGTAGCGTCGACGGCGATCGCTCGCAACACCGTCGCTGAAGGAGAGAGCATGGAGTATCGACGGCTCGGCCGCACCGCGCTGCGCGTGAGCCCGATCTGCCTCGGCACGATGAACTTCGGACCGCTCACGAGCGAAGTCGACTCGTACGAGATCATGGACCGAGCGCTCGAGCACGGCATCAATTTCTTCGACACCGCGAACCGCTACGGCGGTCCGAAGGGCCCGGGTACGACGGAGGAGATCGTCGGCCGCTGGTTCGCGCAGGGCGGCGGACGGCGCGAGAAGGTGGTGCTCGCGACCAAGGTCTTCGGCCCGATGACCGAATGGCCGAACGACGGAGGGCTCTCGGCGCGCCACATCCGCGCCGCGTGCGACGAAAGCCTCCGGCGGTTGCAGACCGATCACATCGACCTGTACCAGATGCACCACATAGACCGCGCCGCGCCCTGGGACGAGGTCTGGCAGGCGATGGAAACGCTCGTGCAGCAGGGCAAGGTGGTGTACGTCGGCAGCAGCAACTTCGCCGGCTGGCACATCGCGCAGGCGAACGAAGCCGCGAAGTCGCGCCATTTCCTCGGACTCGTGAGCGAGCAGAGCCTCTACAACCTCGCCTCGCGCACCATTGAGCTCGAAGTGCTTCCCGCGTGCCGCGTGTACGGACTCGGCGTCATCCCGTGGAGCCCGCTCGCCGGCGGCATGTTGGGCGGCATGGTCACCACCGGCGACACCGCGCGCCGCAAGAGCGTGCAACCGCGCTACGAACGCATCCGCCCGCAACTCGAGCGCTGGGAGAAATTCTGCGCCGACTTCGGCGAGGAGCCGGCCGCGGTCGCGCTCGCGTGGCTGCTGCACCAAAAGGGCGTGACCGGACCGATCATCGGTCCACGCACGCTCGAACAGCTCGAAGGAGCGTCGCTGCGCGCCGTCGACCTCGCGCTCGACGAGGCGACGCTGGCGACACTCGACGAGCTCTTCCCCGGTCCGGGCGGCCGCGCGCCCGAGGCCTACGCCTGGTAGCAACCGAGCAACGGAGCCACCGATGGACGTCTACGAAGCGCTGTACACGACGCGCGCGATGCGTCGCTGCAAGCCCGATCCGATCTCGATCGACGCGCAGCAGCGCATCCTCGACGCGGCGATTCGCGCGCCGAGCGGCGGCAACACGCAGAACTGGCGCTTCATGCTGGTCGACGACACCGACGTGAAGACACAACTCGGGCCGATCTACCGCAGCTGCCTCGCGCAGCTGTGGGAGACGATCTACAAGGACCGGCTGGAGGCCGCGCGAGCAGATCCCACCGATCCCGAGATGGCGCAGCTCCTGCGCATCCAACGCTCCGCGCAACATCTCGCCGACCATTTCGAGGAGTACCCGCTGCTGTTGTTCAGCTTCGTGCAGTTCGACCCGACCGGCGGATCGATCTTTCCGGCTACCTGGTCCGCGATGCTCGCGGCCCGCGCGGAGGGCGTCGGGAGTGCGCTGACGTCGGTGTTCCACTTCGAGATCGCGTC
>JALYLU010000171.1 GCA_030774075.1 Actinomycetota bacterium
GTGCCGGGTCGCGACCGGCCGGCGCGCCGGACGCGACCGCATCCGGCGCCGGTCGCGCACACCGCGTTGCGCGTCTCGGGCGGCGCCGCGATCGAGCGCGTCTACGCAGTCGGCGACGGCGACGGAGGCGTCGTCGTCGTCGAGGTCGAGAACGACTCTCCCGCCGCGATCGCCGTCGCCTTCGTGGTCGACGCGCCGGGCGTGGTCGCGGTCGGCGACGACGGAGTGCGCGTCGACGGGAAACCCACCGTCGCGTTCGCCCGCCGTCCGGGCGCGGTCGAAGGCGGCGAGCTTCTCGTGTATCCGGTTCCGCACCGAACGACGGTGCGGGTCGCACTCACCGGCGCCCCGGTCGACGTGCGCGCCCTCGCCGATGCCGATGCCGTCGTTCGCTCGTGGGACCGGATGCTCGACCGCGGTCTGCGTACCGAGCTGCCGGAGCCGCTTCAATCCGCGGTCGACGCGGCGCGCGCCGATCTTCTGCTCGCGCCTCCGTCGGCCGAGGCATTCGTCGCGCTCGAGGGGTGGGGCTTCGACGGCGAAGCGATCGAGATGTGGGCCCGGCTTCGGATGCGCGCCCGGCGCAGGGTGCGGCGGTTGTCCGCGAGGCGGTCGTCAAGCGGCGACGTGCTGGTCGAGACGCGTGCCGCAATCGTGCGGGAGGAGGGCCGCACGATCGAGATATTGCCCGGGTTCCGCCCCGCGTGGCTCGGCCAGCAGCTCGCGGCGCACGACGTGCCGCTGCGGCGAGGGTTGTGCTCGTTCGCGGTGCGCTGGCACGGCGCGCGCCCCGCGTTGTTGTGGGACGTACCGCCGGGTTCGACCGTGCGCGCGCCCGAACTCGACCCCGCCTGGTCATCGGACGAGCCGGTCGGCGAGACCTTGCTCGCCGCCGCGCCCACCTCGTTGCTCTCGATGGGAGAGCGCGCTCCGCTCCCGGGGACGAGCGTCGACGCGCCGGAACAATTCTCGTGAGCGAACACCTCGAGGACCTCGTCGCCGCGGGCCTATATGACCCCGACGATCCGGCCGCGGTCGAGCGCCTCGAGCTGTTCGTCTTCCTACTGGACGAGATCGGTGCGTCGATCCCCGAGCTGGTGCAGGCGGACGAGCAGGGAGGAGTGCTCAGCTTCGCCGCGTTTCGAACGCTACGGATAGGGCGGGACGGCTTCACATTCGCCGAGGCCGCCGCACGCGCCGAGATCGATCCCGACGTCGCACTCACCCTCTGGCGGGGCGCCGGATTCTCCGACCCTCGTCCCTTCGAACGTCGCTTCGGTCCCGATGACGTCGAGATGTTCCGCCTGTTCGGAATGCTCGCGACGTTCGTGCCGCAGGGGCAAGTGTTGCAGTTGATGCGCACGATGGGTGAGGCCGTCGGCCGGGTCGCCGAGGCCGAGGTGGCGTTGTTGCGATCGAACATCGAGGCACCACTCGCGGAGCGACGGCAGTACGTCGAGGTGGCGCGCACGTACCAGGCGGTGGCCAACGCGATCCTCCCGCGCATCTCCGGAGCGATCGACTCGATGCACCGCCACCATCTCCAGGCGATCGGTCGGCGGTACAGCGAGGTCGGGGCTCCGACGTCGGCGCTGAACGTCGTGCAGCTCGCCGTGGGCTTCGCGGACCTCGCCGGCTACACCGGGCTGTGGCATGAGCTCGAACCGCTTCATCTCGCGCTGATGCTCGACCGGTTCGAGGCGACGACGGGCGACGTGATCGCGGCCGCGGGCGCGAACGTCGTCAAGCGGATTGGTGACGCGGTCATGTTCGTGACCAACGCTCCCGGAATCGCGTGCTCATTGGCGCTCGACCTCCTCGAGGCGTGCGCAGCCGCCAAATTGCCGAAGCTGCGCGTTGGTCTGGCGTTCGGTGACGTGATGGTGCGCCAAGGCGACTTCTACGGACCGACCGTGAATCTCGCGGCGCGTCTCGTTGCGTCGGCCGAGGCGGGTACTGCACTCACTGACGTCGAGTTACGGCGACGACTCGGGCGCGTGCGGGGTGGGTATGCGTTCGCGGCGGCGGGCAAGCAAAACCTCGCCGGCTTCGTCGACCCGGTAGAGACGTACCAACTGCTCCGCCCCTGACGTGGGTGCCGGGTGCACGTGGTGTTGAGGTTTTGAACTGACCGATTCGCGCGCTTTGTCCGACTCAACCGGCGCTGAGGAATGTCGACGTTAACGGTGTGGGGGAGACCATCGATAGCGCCATGCCGACGCGGATCGGATTCACTCGCCCCGGGCGCGTGATCCGCAGCGTTGCGTTTTGGCTCGTGTTCCTTTCGGTGGCTGCATGCATATCGGCGATACCGGCCCTCGCCTCGCCGGAGACCGATTACGCGAACGCCACTGCGCAGGCAACGAAGATCGAAGCACAGATCGTGTGGAACACTCGGCGGGCCGACATACTCGACGAGCAATACCTGAAAGCCCAACGCGCGGTCACCGTCGCGAACCGCAAGATCACTGCCACGCAACAGCAGATCTCCGTCATCGAAGCGCGCGCTCACCGCTTGCGCGATCGGCTCAGGAGCCGAGCCGCGCTGCTGTACATCGGCGCCGGGAACAGCGACCCGATCGGCGTCGACGTGGCGAGTGTGCAGGACCTCGGATCGATGGCTCAGTACGCAGACGCGGCCGCGGCGCGAGACGGGCATCTCCTCGACGACGTGAAGCGCGCCGACGATCAGCTCAACTCGCAACACGACACTCTCGAAGGCCAGTTGGCCGCGGCGCAAGATCAAGAGCGGGCCGCGGAGAGCTCGCGCCGAGAGGTCGCGCAAGTGAATGCCTCGATGCAGAAGCTGCTCGACTCGACCAGCGCCAACGTCAAAGTGCTCGTCGCGCAGATCGAACGACAGGGCTTGGCGGCCGCCGCGGCAGCCGAGCGGGCCTGGCTTCTACGGCTCGCCGCAGAGCAGGCCTCACGCCGAACCCATGCGCACGATGGCGACCCGGCGGCGCCGACGCCCGGCGACGTCGGTGCAGCCCCCGGCAACCTCCCGGCGCCGACCGTCGGTGCGCTCGTCGCGGTCGCCTACGCCCAAGCGCAACTCGGAAAACCCTACGTCTACGCGGGAGTCGGGCCCGACGCCTTCGACTGCTCCGGCCTGACGATGATGGCCTGGGCCCGAGGCGGGGTCATGATGGCGCACGGCTCCCAAGCGCAATACGACGCGTTCCCGCACGTACCGATCGATCAGCTCCAGCCCGGCGACCTGGTGTTCTTCGGAACCTCCGGGCCGACGAACCACCACGTCGGCATCGTCGTCGGACCCGGCATCATGATCGACGCGCCCCACACCGGCGCATACGTCCAGCTCGTCAGCTACTACCAACCCGACCTCGTCCTCCTGGGAGCGCGCCCCTGAACCCGTCGTCGGGGGTTTGTGTTGACCGACAACGGCGCGATTCGGCCGGGCGCCTACGAACTGGCGGTGAGTCGGAGCGTCGCGATCTCGAAGGACCGCAACTCCAGGGCTCCTTCGAACGTTGAGACCGGTCGTCCGCGCAGGTCGACAACGAAACCGCGCGCCGGCACGCCTTCGTGTTACAGCGTCACCCGTCCGGTGTCGGGACCGCTGCGGAACACGCGCACGACGAGCCCGCCGGGTACGCGATGAACCGCGGAGACCTCGGCGCCGTCGACGCGCAACGCCGCGCCGGCGCGGGGCCGGCTCGCGTCGGAACCGGGGGCGAGGCGGGTCCGTTCCATGGGGACCAGGAACGCGTCGGCCGCGCCGTAGCAATCGGCCGCCCGCCAGTCGCCGGTATGCAGCAACACCGCGTACTCGGCTCGCTGGGGTCCGAGCAGTTGCGGGCCTGCGAGTGGATTGGGCGGGCCCGCCGGGTTCGGACGCAGTTGCGGCTCCGTGCGGGACAGGTAACCCACGGCTCGCAGGAGGGTGAGCGCCAGCGCGTGGCCGTCGGCGACGACCTCGTACTCGAGGAGGCCGTCGTGGATCAGCGCGAGCCCGGTGGTGCCGTCGGACGCGTCGACGAACCGCCGCGACGGAAATGTCGGCAGCCCCACCTCGTGCACGCCGCCTTCGGCAGTGAGCCCACGATGCACCACGGCGAACGCGCATTCGGCGTCCGAACCGTCGACCCGGGCCGGAAGCGGGAAATGTGCCCGCAGCCGGTGGTCGCGCGCGCGATTGTCGATCTCGTGCGCGACGCGCAGGAACCGTTCCTCCGGTCGCAGCTCGAGCGTGGTGCGCACCAACGTGCGGACCGTCTCCTCGCTTCGCCGGCTGCACGAGCGCTCGTCGCCGATCGCGAACGCCGGCCACGTGTAGACGGCCTCGATGGTGACCCGCGCCCGCACCGGCCCGGTTTCCGGCGTGTCGATGCGAACCGTGTCCGGTCGGTCGACGACGACGTCGTCGGCGGGCGGGGAGTAGTTGTAGGTGTCGCCGCCGTCACCGTCGTCGACGAGCCTTCCGCATCCCGCGACGCGCAGACCGTCGGCGGCTTCGATCGCGTACGTGCCGTCGGTCGGGTCGACGGTCACCCGCAGGTACTCGTTGGACAGCTCGGTACCGTGGCTCACCACGGCGGCGGTGGTCCGTGCGGGTGCAGGAGCCCGGCCCTCGGCCGAGGTGAAGCACGACCAGCCGAAGCCGTCGATCTCACCCGTGTCGAACAGCACGTGGCGCACCGGCGCGACCTGCAATCGCAGGCGCATCGTGTGACCGGCCTCGCCGAGCGCGAGCATCTGCTCCTTCAACTCGGCCAGGTCGACGCGTTCGTCGGCTCCGCGCGCTTCGTACAGGACGATGTCGTGCTGGTCGCCCGCGGGTTGCGTGTCCGCCACCTCGTAGGCGTGGATCTGGCGGCCGGCGAACTCGGTGCCGCGCATCATGTCGAGCACCCACCGGACCTTCTGGCCGGTGACCATTGCTTGGAAGCCGTCACCGCCGACCTCGTCGAGCAGTTGTGCCGCGTGGGGCTCGCCGTCGGCACCCAGGAAGTGACACGGGCCGGTCCCGGGAACGCGCACGTCGACGAGCCCGGAGCGCGCTCGAGAAGTCGGGTTCGCGACCACGGTCGCGCCTGCGGACCCGCTGACGTGTCCGGCCAGCGCGCGCATCGCGTCGTGCGTGAGACCGTCACCGATCTGACGGGCTTCGTAGTAACGGACGAGGACCTGGTCGACCACCTCGTCGCTGCTGCACGCGCACGACGAGTCGTGAGCGCTGTTCAACACGAGCTTTCGCCACGCGATCTCGGCCAGCGCGTGCGGGTACTGCTCGCTGGGGACGAACAGCGCGGAAAGGGGCTCGGCCCGCTTTTCGAGCGACCGCTCGGCCGCCGCGCACGCCCGGTGCACATCGACCCGGTTCGACCCGACACCCATCAGCAGGTTCGCCCGCGCGCCCGATCGCAGCTCGCCGGCGACGGTCACGAGCCCGTCGGACGGCTGGTCGGCGAGGTATTCGGGCAACGACGTGACCGCGAACTCGTACTCGTCCTGGACTGCATTTGCTTCGGCGACGACGCGCCCCAGCCACGGCTGCGGCATCTGATGATCCGTCCCGTTCATCAGCAACATGTCGCGCAGGCGCGCCGAGCCGAGCTCGTGCTCATAGTCGCGGGCGCGCAACACCAGCCGTTTGGCATCGTCCGGAATGTCGCGGCCGTTGGAGTACGAACCGTAGAGGTACTCGGCGCGTACGCGCGATCCGTCGGGCGCTTCCCACCAGAACGCGGTCTGCTCGACCACGGCGGGCACGCCCCGCCAGACGACCGCGTGCTCGAAGCCCGCGAGCTGCAGCAGCTGGGGCATCTGGGCGACGTGGCCGAACATGTCGGGGAGATAGCCGACGTCCATGACTCCGCCGAGCTCGGAGCCTCTCGCGACGCCGAACTGCAGATCGCGCACCATCGTCTCGCCCGACACCATGAACTCGTCCATGAGGACCATCCACGGGCCGATCGCGAGCCGGCCCGAGCTTGCGAGCCGCGCCAGCGCGGGCGCGGCCTCGGGGCGAACCGCGAGGTAATCGTCGAGCACCGCGGTCTGGCCGTCGAGCAGGAACCGTGAGTACGACAGGTCGGACTCGAGCATCGGCAGCAGCGCGTCGAGCAGCCGGACGAGGCGCAGTCGGAACGTCTGGAACGGCGAATACCACTCGCGGTCCCAGTGCGTGTGCGGGACGATGGCGACGCGCGTAGGCATGATTTCGACGCTAGTAGCGCCGAGGCGGGCGGCGGGGCGGATACGAGGTCACGCCGGGCTCTCCTCGCCCGCGATCCAGCGGTAGCCGATCCCCGGCTCGGTCAGGATGAGACGCGGGTGGGCGGCGTCGTCGCCGAGCTTCTTGCGGAGCTGACCGACGTAGACGCGCAGGTAGTTGCTCTCGCTACCGTAGCCCTGGCCCCACACCTCGCGCAGCAGATACTCCTGCGTCAGCAGCTTGCCCGGGTGACCGACGAGCAGCTCGAGCAACGCGAGCTCGGTGCGCGTCAGGTGAACGGGGACGCCGTCGAGGGTCACCCGCCGGCGCGCGAGGTCGATCTCGACGCCGTCGACGCGCACGAGTGTGGGCGTCGGGCTCGATTGCGGAACGCGGCGCAGGGTCGCGCGGACCCGCGCGAGCAGCTCCTCGGTATCGAAGGGTTTCGTGACGTAGTCGTCGGCACCGGCGTCGAGGGCTCGGATCTTCTCCGATTGCTGGTGGTGCGCGGTGAGGACGATGACCGGCATCGTGGAGAACGCTCGGACGCGTCGCAGCACCTCGAGACCGTCGATGTCGGGGAGTCCGAGGTCGAGCACGAGGAGGTCGGGCGCACCGCTCGAAGCCACGACGATCGCCTCCTCGCCCGTGGCGACGTCGAGCACCTCGAGGTCGCGGCTGCGCATCATCGTGCGCAGCGCGCGCCGCAGCGCGGGATCGTCTTCGACGAGCAGGATCGTGGTCACGGGGCCGGGGCCTCCCGCGGAAACGTACACACGAACGTGGCGCCCCCGCCCGGGGTTTCCTCGTAGCGCACCGAGCCTCCGTGCGCGACGACGAGGGCTCGTACGATGGCGAGACCGAGACCCGTGCCGCTGCGATCGGGACGGGTCTCGGCGCTCTGAAACTCTTCGAAGATCCGATCGCGGGCCTCGGGCGGCACACCCGGGCCGTGATCGGCGACCCGCAGCTCGATCTCGTCACCCTGGCCGCTCACGTGGGCACCGACGACGATTTCCGAGCCGGGTGGTGCGAAGCGCAGCGCGTTCTCCAACAGGTTGAGCAGGATCTGCTCGGCCATCATGACGTCGAGCGACACGGGCGGCAGGTCGTCGTCGACGTCGAGCCGAACCCGGTGAGCCCGCGCGATCGGTCGCAGCCGACGCACGGCGTGCTGCACGAGATCCGCGATGTCGACCCGCTCCGGCTCGATCTCGAGCGCGCCGGCACGGATCCGGCTCAGCTCGAGTGTGTTGCGGACGAGGCGCTCCAGTCGTTCGGCCTCGTCGGAGATCGTCTCGAGGAGCTCGCGCCGTTCCTCGGGCTCGATGCGCGACCATGACGCGAGCAGCGTGCCGGCCGCCGCTTTCACCGCCGTCAGAGGTGTGCGTAGGTTGTGGCTCACGGCCGACAGGAATCCCGCGCGCTGGCGCCCGACCTCGGCGACGAGCCGCGCCTCGCGCACCTCCTCTTGGAGGCGCAGCCGGTCGACACCGGCCGCGAGCCCGGCGACGAGTGCTTCCAGCAGCTCGCGGTCGGGAAGCGTGAGCGGCTGCGGCGCGCGCGCGAGCAAGGTTACGCCCGGGCCGTCGACGCGTACGTTCGCACGGGCGGGCTCGTCGGCCGCCGCGAGTGGTTCACCCGCGGTGAGAGTGCACGCGTCGAACGCGAAGAGCGCGGCGAGCGCGTCCGCGGCGCTGTGCAGCGCGTCGTCGACGTCGGCGCCCGTCAGCAACCGGTTCGTCAGGTCGAGACGCACCTTGGCCTCGGCCTCGCGCTGGAGTGCGGTGCGGCGCAGGGTCGACAAGCGTTGGACCGTCCAGCCGACGAGCGCCGCCGACGCCGCGAAGACGGCGAGCGCGACGATGTCGTCGGTCCGATGGATCTTGAAGGATCCCGTCGGCTCGGTGAAGAGCCAGTTCAACGCCAGGAATCCGACGATCGCCGCCGCGATCCCCGACGGGAAGCCGAGCGTGCCGACGGCGAGAACGGTGACGAGCAGGAGGAGCGCAGCCTCCGTGAGATCGGCCTGCGCGGCGCGTGCGCCGCCTGCGACCGCGCCGACGGCGATCACGGCCAGCGTCACCCGGATCACTGAACGCTCGCGCGTGCGCATCTCGGCCGACACGATCGCACGGATCCCGCGTCCGAGCTGCATCATCGCGCCGCCGCCCTCGGTACCGGATTAGCCTCCGACCCCATGCCCATGTACGCGATGCTCTCGACCCTCGGTCCGGGCGGCTGGGAGACCCTGCGCGAGAAGCCGGATCGCATTCGTGAGGTCGCCGCCGAGGTCGAAGCGCTCGGCCTGAAGGTGCACGCGCAGTACGCGCTCATGGGTCAGTACGACTTCTTGAACATCCTCGAAGCGCCGGACGAGGAGACGATGGCGAAGGCCGCGATCATGCTCGCGTCCCGCGGCACAATGCGTACCACCACCCTGCCGGCGATCCCGGTCGACCAGTTGATCGCCCGCCTGAAGGCGGACGGCTAGCCGCTCGCTAGATCCACCAGGTGCTGCGGCGGTTCTCCTCGCGCAGATCGGTTTCGGAAAAGGTGACCGGGAGGACCGAACCGTCCGAGCGGCGGCGCACGTTGTACATCGGCTCGCCGCGGCCGTCAGTGGCGGCCTGCTCGGCGACCTCGAATCCGCGTGTCCACTTCGACTCGAAGCGGCTCCGGACCTCGACGCGGGTGCCGGGTCTCACCAAGTCATCCTACGGCGCGTGTCCAGGCGTCCTGACGTGCCGAAACGCGAACCGCGCGACGTGAGGCGACTAGCGTCACCCGCTGTGATCGCGCCGTATCCGACGCTTCGGGTCGAGCGGAAATGCTGGGCGGCGG
>JALYLU010000172.1 GCA_030774075.1 Actinomycetota bacterium
GCCCGCGCCCCAGCGGTCGGTGATCGCACCGCCGATCGCCGCGACCGCGGTCGCGGCGATGATTCCGGCCGCGAGCAGAGCACCGAGCCCGGTGTCGGTGAGGTGGAACGCGCGCTCGATGTCGACGGTTGCGACCGCCCAGGCGCCCGCGAAGACGCCGAACACGACGAACGACGCGACGACCGGCCGCAGCGTTGTGGGCACGGTGCAGTCTGGCATGGCTCTTGCGGGTGCTCGGATGAGATCCGCGTCAGGCGCGAGCCCTCGACGCGGCCGTCGATATCACCGACCATGGTGGTTGGCGTAGCGCATGGAGAGGGAAGGACAGGATTGAAGGTCGCAGCCGGTGACTGGTTCGCGCGCGAGCGGGTCGACGAGCTGATCTGGCGGCTCTGGGAACCGTTCGTCGATCGGTTCGCGCGCTGCAACATCTGGTTCGTGCGCGGTCGCGATCGCGCTCTGCTCGTCGACACCGGGCTCCGCGCGCGATCTCTTCGAGCAGCCGACGCTTGCACTCGCGACCCACTACCACTTCGACCACACCGGTTCCCTGCACGAGTTCACCGAGCGGCTGGCGCACAAGGCCGGCGTCTCGTACCTCGCGACGCCGGGCGCGATCGGCGGCGCGCTGCGCCGTGACGCGTTCCCGCCGGCCGCCCTCGAGATGTACCTCGCGGCCGGCTATGAGGTGCCGGCAGATCTCCTCGACGCGTGGCCGGAACCGGCGTTCGACCCGAGCGCGTACGAGGTGCAGAGCTGCACGCCGACGCGCGTCCTCGACGAGGGTGACATCGTCGACCTCGGCGATCGAGCGTTCGAGGTCATGCATCTGCCCGGTCACTCGCCCGATTCGATCGGGTTGTACGACGCGGCGTCGGGAACGCTCTTCTCCGGCGACGCGGTCTACGACGGTCCGCTCCTCGATGGCAGCCGCGACTCGGACGTCGACGCCTACGTCGCGACCATGGAACGCCTGCGCGCGCTGCCGGTCGAGGTCGTGCACGGCGGTCATGAACCCAGCTTCGGCCGCGACCGCCTCGTCGAGCTGTGCGACGCGTACATCGCGGGCGTCAGGTCTCGTTAGGAGAGCCGACACACCCGCGAAATCTCGCGGCCGTCGCCGCGAAACCTCCCACATCTACGGTCAAATCATGAAACACCCGCTCGAGCCGGTTCGTCGTCGAACCTCCGCGCGGAAGCACGAGCTGTCGATGACGCTCTTCCACGAGAACCCAGCCGCCGCATCCGGCCCGTGACGCTCGCGCCTCGATTCATCGGAGCATGGCAGCGCCGATCGATCGCGATCGACGGCGGCAATCACCACGGGCCGGCAAGCGTGCTCTGGCTACAAGCAGGCGACGCGTTCGCCGACCTTCGGATCCCCGAAGATCCGAGCGGCGAGGTCGAGGCATTCGCGGGTATCGCGACCTACGAGGCGCCCGCCTTGACGAGGCACCACACGCTCGATTGGAACGGCTGCTTCGCGGGATACGACTGCGGCGCCATCGAAGGCAACGACGAGGGTCTGATCAAACGCGGCGAATTCGAGCGCGGCGGCCGCCGCCACGCGTACGAGGAAATCTGGCAGCGTGTCGATCGCGGCGACGCCGGATTGGTTCTGACGACGATGCACGCGATGGTCGTCCGAGTAGGACGCCATTGTCTCGCCCTGCGCGATCGGCGTCGCGCCGGTGGCAAGTTCGACGTCCGCCGCGTGCAGATCGCCGGTACCCAGTGGGACGACGTGGTCTCGCACGGCGACGGCGCCGAGCTCCCGCGGCCGCCCGTGGTGATGCCGATCGATTGGACCGCAGGCTCAGCGGTCGCGATCGACGGCGCCGAGTGGCGCGTCGCCGAACGGTGGGGTTAGCTCCGGGGACGACCTGGTACCTTGCGCCGCGATGGTTCGCCTGGCGGTCTCGGACGCGAAGTGTCGCGCCGACCGCCCTCACTCATCGGACTGGCCTTGATCCTGCGAACGATCGGGCCGAGGTGGTCGACGACGCGCGCGCGAATCGAACGCCTGCTCGTCGCGGAGCGGCGATACGCCTGGTGGTGGGCGCTCATCTTCATCGCCCTCGGAGCGCGCGTCGGTTGGGCCGCGTGGATCGCACACGCACATCCCTCGGCTGTCATGAACGGCGACACGCCCGGCTATGTCGGCCCCGCGCGCGCGCTCGTGCAGACGCGACACTTCACCCTCTCGCCGGACGACGCCACGCCGATGTTCCTTCGCACGCCCGGTTACCCAGCTCTGCTCGCGGTGATCTTGTGGGTGACCGACAGCCAACAGTCCATCAGCCCGATACAAGCCGTGTTGAGCGTGCTTCCGGTGCTCGTCACGGTTGTCGTCGCGCGAAGAGTGATCGGCCCGACCGCGGCGATGATGGCGGGCGCTGTCATCGCGTTCGACCCGTTGCAGTTCGCGTCCTCCGGGACGATCCTCACCGAGAGTCTCGCGACGCTGACGCTCGTCGGCATGGTCGCCGTCGGCGTCGGCGTCTTCGCGCGGCGAACCGATCAGGTGCGACCTCGCGTCGTCGTCGCGCTCGGGACGGTGACTGCCGCGGCGATGATGGTCCGGCCGACGATGTACTTCTTTCCGGTCGTCGGGCTCGTCTTCCTCGCGTTTCGGTTCCGGGACCAACCACTACGACGGTTGCTCGCTCTGCTGTTGGCCTTTGCGATGCCGATCGTCATCGTGGCCGGCGGCTGGCAAGTGCGGAACCACTACGCGGTGAACTCATGGCAGATCGCGGGCGCCGGGCCGGTCACGCTCTACTGTTACGACGCCGCGGCGGTCCAAGCGAAGGTGACCGGCAGGGGCATGGCGTCGGCGCGTCGTGAGCTGGGTTGCAACCCGAGCGGGTGGGACAATCTCGCGAAGGCGTGTCCTGCATGGTGGGGATGCGACGTGCCGCACCCGCTCGAGCGCGGCAGAAGCTTCGACGAGATGAGCCGGCGAGGGTTGCACGTCCTTGCCCGAAATCCACTCCAGACCGCGCAGGTCGCGTTCCAGGGTCTGGGGCGGGAGACCCTCGGTCCGGGTACCGACACTGTACGCCGGTTCTTGAACGCTTCCTCGTCGCCGGCGCTCACGATTGCACTGTTTTCCTGGAACCTGCTGCTATGGATGCTCGCGCTCGTCGGCGTCGTCGTGGCCCTGCGGTCCCGTCTGCGCGCGTTCTGGGCGTTCGTCATAGTCATAGTCGTCTATGTCATGACGACCTCGGCCGGCGCGGAAGCTGATGCGCGCTTTCGAACTCCCATCGTGCCGTTGCTCGGGCTGCTCGCCGCGGTCGGCGCACAGCACCTCGTTCGACGCGTGCGCGAGGAGCGTTTCGCCAGACCGCCTCGTCGTTAGTGGTGGCCCTGGCTGTCGAGGTGCCGGCGGTAGGTCATCGGCAGGAGCTCGAGGAGCTGGCCGTCAGGATCGCGCACGAAGACGGCCGCGCCGATGTGCGACGGCGCGACGACCTTCCCGCCGTACTCGGATATTCGCGCGCACACGTCGTCGATGTCGTCAACCGACAGAGAGAGGTGCGTGAGCCCGGGTTCGTTCATCGTCCGGGCCCGGAACGGCTGTGTCTGCCCGGCGGCTGCGTAGTGCAGAAGCTCGAGCACCAGGCCGTCGCGCACGAGATACGCGGCCGTCATCGCGAGCGGCGGCGTGAGCGACATGAGCTGCGCGGAGCTCTCGTCGGGTGGATTGATCTCGCGCTCCAGGGTGAAACCGAGCAGCTCGCAGTAGAACCGCTTCGACCGCGCGAGATCCGTTACGCACTGGCCGACGTGGTTGAAGGCGCTCACCGTTCCGATTCTTCCACGCGTTCGCACCGCAGATGCCGGTCGTCGCTCGTGAGGCAGCGGCCGGTCGCGAGGTCGAACTGCCAGTGGTGCAGGCTGCACGTGAGCACGCCGTCGGCGATCTCGCCGAAGCGGGTCAGGTCGGCTTGCCGGTGCGGGCAGAAGCGCTCGATCCGCCACCCGTCGCGCTCGAAGAACTCGTTCGCCTGCTCGCGTCGCTTCCGGTGATAGAGCTCGACGTACGCGATCCGCTCGGGTGACAAAGCCTTGAAGAACGTCATCACGAACTCGTTGAAGTTCGAAGGATCGGGCCGATGGCCGACGAAACGGCACGACAGGAACAGCGAGTTCACCCAGTCCTCGACGTGGCGTTCGAGCAGGGCTTCGATCAGTCTTCGGTCGACGTCGGCCTTGTAGACGTACGACTCCTCCGCCTCGCCTTTCCACGCGCGCACCTCGGACTCGACGAAGTCGATGCACACGTCGCGGCCCGGCTCACCGACGTCGAGCACGACGTTGCCCGCAACGCCCGCGGACGTGATCGGCGCCCGGCGCAACAGCGGCTCGAACCACTCCGCGAGCTCGGCGACCAGATCACGCGGCCCGTGCGACCACGACGCGCGCTCACGGACGAGCCACGCGGACCAGTCACGCCGGTACTCCTCGAGGTACGCGCGTTTACCGACGAACGGACGCGCGGTCTCCTCCTCGTCGCCCGGATGCGTCACCTTGCATTCGCCGGCGTCGAGATCGACAACCGACCCGGGTACCACGAGCTCGCCGCGATCGATCCCGGCGCCGCGCAGCAGTTCGAGGAACACCGTTTGGTCGGGGAAGATGTTCGCGGGATCGCGATCGACGTCGTTCATCGCCACGAGATCGTCGTCGAGGAAGGCCGGCGGTCCGGCGCAAGGGAACACGTGCGCGGCGTCGACCCACTCGACATACCGACGGGCGCGCGCCATCTGGTTGACCCGCTTCTCGCGTGCGAGACGCGACTTGAGCTCGGGTTGGAAGTCGTACGCGATCGGATACCAGATCGCGCCCGAGAACTGCACGATCTGCGCGTCGAACGGACCGAGGGCTCGCACGACGTCGGGGTCGCCGGGCCGCGCATCGTTCTGGTTGAGCACGCGCGCACTCGCGTCGTCGATCACGATGAGCGAGTCGCCCAGCGGACCGTCGGCCGGCGTCGTAAAGGCGAGGATGGTCACCGAGAGCCCGTCGAGGTCGACCGGCTCACCGTGACGCGTGCGCACGAAGTGCTCGAAGCCGATCGCCCGCAGCTCACGCTCGAGGAAGGGCACGTCGAACGCGGGCAAGAGCACCCGCGCGCGCTTGTCGACATGGCGAGCGAGCCATTCCGGGTCGAAATGGTCGCGGTGGAGATGAGAGATATAGAGGTAGTCGGGTGACGAGAACCCCGTCGGGTCGAGCCCGTCGTTGCGCGGGAACGGGAACCACGAGCCGAAGTACGCCGGCGTGAACCACGGATCGCACAGCACCGATCCGCCTCGGGTTTCCACGGAAAAACCGACGTGACCCAGGAACGTCATTCGCATCGTGGCCATTCTTGCCACTCCCGGCCGCACGATCGGATCGGTAGTGGCGGATCGGTGGGGTGGATTGGCCGACGAGCAACGCGTGCCCGCGCTCTGTAAGGTGCGCACGGATCGTCGAGGTCCGACCCCCACTCGGCCCTCGACCGGGGTCCCGTCGGTTCGCCGGCGGGACCCTTGGCCTCCCGCCGGCCGTGACACCTTGTCGGACCGCGCGCTACTACTGGTCGAGCTTCAGCCGGTGTCTTCCTCGCGCAGCGACGCCTGAAGCTCCTCGCGGGCGCGTGCGACCCGCGATCGAATCGTCCCGATCGGAACGCGACAGACCTCGGCCGCAGTTGCGTACGGCGATCCGACGATCTGCGTGAGCACGAAGGCCTCGCGCCGTTCGGGCGCGAGCGCATCGAGCAGCAGCTCGATCGTGACGGTTTCCGACGCGTCGGACGGACGGCGTTCGCGCCGCCAACGCGCCTCCAATGCGCGCCGGCGTTGCGCCCCGCGCACGGCATCGGCGCAGACCCGCCGCGCGATCGCGAGCAGCCAGACCCGGCCGGAGGTCCGCCCCTCGAATCGCGGCAGCGCCCGCAGCGCCCGCGCGTAGGTCTCCTGGACGAGGTCGCCCACGTCGTCACCGCGCCCGAGATAGGCGCAGTAACGCCACACGTGCCCCTGGGTGTCACGTACGAAGGCGGCGAGTGCGAGCCGATCGCCGGACGCGGCGGCGCGCACTATCTGCTCCTCGTCGTCCACGGTCGCCGAACCTACGACGTCCGGCGGCTCGGGAACCACACGGGCCCTGGTTACGACACTTGCGACATGGAGTGTTCGAGAGCTCGTGAAGCATTGTCGGCCGTCCTCGACGGCGAACCCACAGCCGGCAGTGCCGCGCTGACCGCGCACGTGCGTAGGTGTACGGCGTGCCGCCAGTTCTTGAACCGCGCTCGTGCGCTCGACGCGCTCACCCACGCCGCCTCCACGGACGCGCCCGATCTGACCGCGCGGGTCCTGGAGACCGCCCGGGCCGAGCGCCACCGGCCCGACCCGCTGACCTCGACCTTGCGCCTCGGCCTCGTCGTGGTCGGGATCGCGCAACTCGCGCTCGCAGTGCCCGGCCTGCTCTACGGCACTGATGAAGGCGCGCCCATCCATATCGCGCACGAAGTCGGATCGTGGGACCTCGCGCTCGCGCTCGCGTTCGTATTCGCGGCGTGGCGGCCGCTTCGAGCGGTGGGTCTGCTGCCGTTCGCGGCGGCACTCTCGGGCGGGCTGATCGTGACCGCGATCATCGACGTCGCACACGGACGCGCGGTCGCCCTGACGGAGACCATCCACCTTCTCGAGCTCGTGGGAGCCGCACTCCTGTACCTGCTCATGGCGCCTCGGAGCCGCTGGGGCCGGTCGCGCCCGGGGCTGCGAGTCGTCTCGGCCACGTCGTCGAGCGGCGTGGTGTAAGCAATCGGGAACTTTTTCGCCGGGTCGAGCGACCGGTGCACGACACGACACGTCCATCACGTTCATCACGACAGATCATCGAGGGGAAACTCGTGCGACGTTTCGCAATCGTCCTCGCAACGGCCGGTATCGCGCTGGCCGCAGCCGCGTCGCCGGCCTGGGCCCACGTCAAGATCGATCCCGCGTCGGCCCCGAAGGGCAGCGACGCGGTGCTGGCCTTCGCGGTCGCCAACGAGAAGGAGGACGCGACGACGACCACCGTCGTCGTGCAGTTCCCGCGCGACCACCCGATCGCCGAGGCACTCGTCGAAGCCATGCCCGGCTGGACCGTGGAAGCCACGCAATTCAAGGTGACGACGCCCATCGAGACCGACAACGGGCCGGTGACGAGCGCGGTCGACAAGATCACGTGGACCGCCACGGGCAAGGGCATCGCGGTCGAGAACTTCGAGCAGTTCCGGGTCTCGGTCGGGCTGCCCAGTGACTTAGACTCGCTCGCGTTCCCGACGATCCAGACCTACAGTGACGGCTCGACCGTCAACTGGGTGCAATTGACGGTGCCCGGCGGACCGGAACCCGACAATCCCGCGCCGGTCTTGACGCTGACGGGTGCTGAATCCGACGGCGCATCGCCGACACCCACGACCCCGGCCGCGAGCACGGTCAAGAAGAGCGACGTCGACAGCGCGAAGACGATCGCCATCATCGGCATCATCGTCGGCGCGCTCGGCCTTCTCGCGGGTCTCGGCGGACTGGCGAGCGGTCGACGCAAGACCGCGTGATGACGATGGGCCTCATCATTTGATCACGATTGGCCTCATCATTTGATCACGATGGGATTGAGCGGTGAGCCGCTCGAACCGACGATCGGCATCGGCGCGGCGACGAACATCCCTTCGTAGACGCGGTCGCTCGCGCAGTCGGCCGCCAGCTCGTCGAGGTCGAACAGCTCACCTACGAGCAGGCCCAGATCGCGCAACGCGGCGACATGCCACGTGAGGAAGTCGTCGCTCGGCTCCGGCGGGACGACGGAGCACGCGGCGGTGTCGGTCGCGATCATCGCCACGTCGTGGTCGTGCAACCAAGGAATCGCGCGGGTCGAGATCCCGGGCTCATGGCGGCTCGCCGCCTCCGGACTGTTCGGTGCGAGACCGAGCTTCCAACCGACGTGACCGGTGCGAACGAGAACGATGTCTCCCACGCCGACGTCGATGCCCTGCGCGCCGGCGGCTCCGGCGAGCTCGTCGGGCCCGACGGGAAAACCAGGTTCGAGGTGCTCGACGCCCAGATGGCGCGCGACGTCGAGGAGTACCGCCCGCCCGACGATGCCGCGGCGCGCGAGATGGTGCACTCCGAGCCGGCGCGCGCCTCCGGTCGCGGTGACCAGGCCGGCCCAGTATCCGTTGTAGAGCGTGTGCTCGCCGCCCACGTGACCGAAGCCGTCGAGCTGGGTCGACGCCTGCAGCGCCATGACGACGTAGTCGTCGGACACTTGATACGCAGGTCCTCCGCGACCGCTCCCGAGCACACCGTCACCGGCCGCCATGCTGTAGAGATGCAAGGGCTCGGCGCGGTATCCGCCCGGCGTCGGCGGACCGATGAGGAGCCCGAGTGAGAAGCGCTTGCCGGTCGTGACGAGCGCGGCGGCCGCGGCGACGCGCTCCGGCGTCAACAGGTTCGCGGTCCCGAGCTGATCGAGGTCGCCGAAGCGTCCCCAGTTGTGACGGACGCCCGGTTGGGCGCCGACGACCTTGCCGTGCGCGTCGACGCGATAGGACGGAGGTTCCCAACCGTCGAAGGGCACGTCGGGAACGTCTCTCACGGTCGCACGGTAGCTTCCACACGTGCGGGCGCCCAGCGCACGCGCTCGGCACTACATTCGCTCGGTGCGCTGGCAGGTACACGGTGAACGGGTGTTGTACGACAGCGCTTGGGTCCGACTGTCGCTCGTCGACGTCGAGATCCCCGGCGGCGAGCGCTTCGAGCACCACGTCGTGCGCATGCCGAACAAGGCGGCCGGTGTCGTCGTGCACGATCGTGATCGCGGCCTGTTGCTGTTGTGGCGCCACCGCTTCATCACCGACTCGTGGGGTTGGGAGATCCCGGCCGGCGGGATGAACCCGGGCGAAACACCCGATCAGGCCGCCGCGCGTGAGACGCTCGAGGAGACCGGGTGGCGAGCGGGCAAGCTG
>JALYLU010000173.1:0-853 GCA_030774075.1 Actinomycetota bacterium
GAGCACGACGGCGCGGATGTCGGGGTTGGTCTCGGCCTCGTGGAGGCCCTCCCCCAGCGCGCCCATGAGCGCGCCGTTCAGCGCGTTGCGCGCCTCGGGACGGTTGAGGCGGAGGACAAGGACACTCCCGCGCTGCTCGCGGACCAGGACTTCTTCTTCGTCAGCCATGGCCAGTGTTTAGTACGAGCGCGGCAAACCCAGCACGTGCTCGGCGAGATAGTTGAGGACCATCTCCTGGCTGATGGGCGCGATCTTCATCAGCCGCGCCTCGCGCCAGTAACGCCCGACGTCGTACTCCTCGGCGTACCCCATGCCGCCGTGGAGCTGCATGGCCTCGCGGGTGACCCACTCGGCGGCCCGGCACACGTAGGCCTTGACCATCGAGGCCTCGAGCGTGCCCTCGCCGGCCGCCATCTTGCGGGCGACGTCGTAGGAGAACTGCCGGCCGGCCTGGATCAGCGTCGCCATGCGTGCGAGCTTCACCTTCGACAGCTGATACTCGAACACGGCCTGGCCGAACACCTTGCGGTCCTGCGCGTACGACATGCCCGCTTCGAAGGCGGCCTGCATGAGGCCGACCGCACGCGCCGCAGTTTGCAGCCGGCCGTTCTCGAATCCGGCCATCTGAAAGTAGAAGCCGCGGCCGAGCCCGGCCTCGCCGCCGATCAGGTTGGCGGCGGGCACGAACCAGCTGTCGAACGCGACCTCGTAGGAATGCATGCCGCGATAGCCGATCGTGTCGATGGCGCGGCCCTCCATCTTCCCGCCTCGGCCGTCGTCGAACGCGAACGCATGGCCCGCGGCCCGGGGTTTCTCGACGATCAGCACCGAAAGGCCGCGGTGCGCCTTCGAC